>JAJRXL010000397.1 GCA_024276335.1 Bacteroidota bacterium | reverse complement strand
TAGTGGTAAGTATTCTACCGCGATGGGGTTTGTGTCAAATGCCACCGGCCATGCATCCACCGCTATGGGGTATGAAAATAACGCCACCGGTGATTACGCGATCGTCATGGGTTATAAATCCTACGCCAGCGGAAAACAATCCGTGTCAATCGGCTCGTACGTTTCCACAAATGGAAAAGAAGGCAGCATGATCCTGGGCGACGCGAGTTCGACGACCTTGAGAAAAGTATACAAGAAAAACAAGTTTTACGCGTTCTTCAACGATGGCTACCACCTGTTTACAAACGGGACAGGAACTTCGTACGTGTACCTTAATCACAATGACAACGCGTGGAAAACTTCCTCGGATTCGACGAAGAAGGAGAACTACCGCGCGGCGGATGGAGAGGATATTCTCCGGAAGTTCAGCACGTTTCGCCTTGGAAGCTGGAACTACAAGGGCCAGGACGCGTCGCAGTACCGGCACTACGGCCCGATGGCGCAGGACTGGTTCACGGCCTTCGGTCACGATGGCGTAGGCTTGATCGGCAACGACACGTCGCTGTCCTCGGCGGACGTGGACGGCATTGCATACATTGCCATACAGGCCCTGGAACAACGGACGGCGGAGCTGCAAAAAGCTACCAAGGGAATAGAAACGATGAAGGAAGAGCTTGTTGCATTGCGTGGGAAAGTCGCGGAAATGGACAAGCTGAAAACGGAGATGACCGAAATGCGTTTCATCCTCCGGCAGTTGACGAAAACCAACTCGGATATGCGGAATGCCTCCACGGAGGATACGTCGTTCCCGAATCGTATCGGTACGAAGACAAGAAAACCGGCGGGGATTGGAAATTAAGACAGTCTGCTCGTTTCGCAATCTATTCAGCACAAAAAAGGACACGACAATGAAAACATATGGCTTCATACTAACACTGGCAATCATGCTTTGTATCACAGCTTACGCACAACGCGGCACTATCACGATCCCCGTCGGTTCGCACGTGAAAATCCCGTTGGGTGCACAGCTCTGCGCCGACACCATTTATGTGTACGGTACGCTGGAGGCCGCCGACCTGACCGGTATCTGCGCCGCGGCCAAGGTGTACTGCTACGGGACGTGCATTCCCCCGGATCTTCCCGTGGAGTTACTCTCTCTGGCCGCGTACCTTCACGAGGGACGCGTGTACCTTCGCTGGGCGACGGCGACGGAAGAGAACAACTACGGATTTGACATTGAGCGCAGCGTGGTATCACGGGGTGCGGGTTGGAACAAGGTAGGATTTGTCCCGGGCTCGGGGACGACGACGGAATTGCATTGGTACGAATACGAGGACGATCTCTCGGCGTTCATCGCGTATACGGGGGTCATTTACTACCGTTTGCGTCAGGTAGACACGGATGGGAAATATGACTACTCCCCGGTCGTCGAGGTGTCAATGTCCAATACCCCGCGACACGCACGTTTGTACCCGTCGTATCCGAACCCGGTGAACAACGTCATGACGCTGGAATGGTATATCCCGGAGGCGGTGACGGTAAGCATGTCGCTGTATAACCTGGAGGGCCGGGAAATGGTGCGAATCCAGGAGCCGAAGATGCTTGATCGCGGGTTCCACGTAATGCGCGCGAGTGTGGGACAAATATCGAGCGGGATGTATAACCTCGTGTTGCAAGCGGGTGAGAAACGCTTGTCGCGGGTGGTGGTGGTTCAGCACTGAGAGCGCAGGAGGTAGCCCAGAGATCACGGGGGGCCCAGAAGAAGAAGGTGTCCGGTTGTTACAGGGTCATGAAAGGAATGGCTTTTCCGGATAACGTGATAACGGATCGAGCCAATGAAATCCGACTGATCCTTACACCGGGCACCGCCTGAAGCGAGCATCCATTTTGCTTGCTCGTTGGTGGAGAGTATCATTGGAGAGAAGATCTTTCGGAACTTCTTATCCTCTCAGGTAATCATGTACATCTTTTGCTGAATAGCTCTTCGCTCCCGGCTTGATGAATTTCGGAATATCGACAAGCGCATTGCCGGCGGTTATTACCGGCGGTTCCACGTATCCATCTTTTCGTTTCTGTGGGAAGCCCGCACAAGCGGAAAGGCTGTTACACAGGCAATTCTTTCCTATTGTGTCCTCGGCCTTGCCACCTTTAGCGATGTAATCGTCTTCCGGTTCCGCGGCACAGCGAAAACCGATCGTGCCGTTTTCCTGTTTGTACAGTTGTCGTAACATGCCGATATCGCACAGGCGGGGTCGCTGCTGGTATACAGCCGGATCGGACAACGTCCCTTCCAGTTGAACGACTTTGAACGGAAATCCCGTCGGGGAAACGAGGGGATCGGTGCGGACGGTGACTTTTCCATCGAGAACACCTTGAACCACTTTTTCCTTTAACGTCTCATCCATACCGGATTCCGAACAATAGGCAAACGCCGTTCCGACCTGTATCCCGGCGGCGCCCGCGTCCAGCGCTTCCTTCAATTTTTCCGGGCTGTCGTACCCGCCGGCCAACCAGAAGGGTAGGCCAAGAGACTTGATTTCGTTCAGATCGATTCTATCCTTGTCCCCGTAAACCGGTTCGCCGGTCTCGTTTCTTTGCACTTTCCCCCGGGGCGGAGCGTTGTGGCCGCCAGCCGTCGGCGCTTCGATTATAAAACCATCAATTCTTCCCGTCGCTCTTTTCAACAGCGCCTTTGCAAGTACGACCGAGGAGACGATAGGCAGAAATCGCGGGCGGGTCAAGGGTCCCACTTTCTCCGCTACACCCGGAAAGACTTCTTTCGGATTGAAATGAATGCGATAGTCATCGTTTCGATCGGCGCCCTGCACGTCAAGGCGGTAACTGACTTCCTGATGATCGACCAACTTTTCACAAATTCCCGGAACTTGCACGGGAATACCGGCGCCCATAATGACAATGTTCACCCCCGCCAACATGGCTCCATACAGGGATGCCATCGTCGGTAGCTGGATTTTCTCCAGCAAGTTAATGCCTACCGGATTTTTGTGCCCTTCCTTGGCCAGGAACACTTCCGTAAAATTAGCGATAACTGTTAGTTCATTCAGCGCCCGGGAAGGTTTTAAGGTCCACATCGACGGACGTTTGTAGTGCGGTTTGGCCGAGTTCGGTCTGGCGACGTAATACGTATCCAGCACCCTGCGTACCGCGTCCTGGAAGGGAAAATGCTGCATCGCCCGGCGTACATGTCCGCCAATGTCTCCATTCATCAATCGTGAAATCATGATCATGGCGACACCCGTTCCCGAGACTACGCCCAGGTGCCCCTCCATCGAGTTTGCCCTGACGAGTTTCCAATTTGAAATTGCAACTCCCATTCCCCCTTGAATGATCTTTGGTAACTTCATACATCATCGGCGCGTCGTACGCCTCCTCTCCTTTTCCGTCTTTAATAAATCTGTTGCTTGTTTTTATTACTCGGATTACAACAGTGCAGGTTCTTCAATACAACTGTCCGCATACTACAATGTACGCAATTGTTTTTTGGCAACGAAAGGCCATTTGAAAAAGTAGTATTCACCTCCCTGAAAACATACGCGATAATTGATTGCGACAAGGAATG
>JAJRXL010000396.1 GCA_024276335.1 Bacteroidota bacterium | reverse complement strand
TCGGGCGGTCCTATTTCTTCTGCCTTCGGCGGCAGGAAACGGAGTACTTTTTGTGTTGCTCGCAGATAAACCATGATTATACCACCTTTCTAAAAGGGTTTTTTACGAACGGCTGATAGATCCTGCACAAAAGGGCTTTTCCAACCGTCACAACAAGTCGTAGAAAGAATCTCTGCCGACGTGCCTGACATATTCATTGACGAGGGCATCGAGCGTATTCTCATCTCCGATATATATCCAATCATCAATCGAACCTCTATAACAATATCTTTTTGCAATAAATAATCGCTTCTCTTTATCGACCAATTGGAATTGCATCACGGCTTCATACCGCAGCATTTCCTGTTTCAGAATTTCATTTTTATTGGCCGCGTTCAATATCCCCAGCACTTCCAAGAGTTCGTCCATATTATTTGCGGCTTTATAGACAATTATGGCATCCTTTTTCGTCTCCACCATGAAATACTTGACGTTGCCCTTTTTCTCCAGGCCGAGCCGGACGAGCTCTACTTCCGCGTCAGTAATCACCTTGGGTTGAATTTTTCGCAGAAACACCTGCGCGTTCGGGTTTTCGTAAATCTCGTATCCCCGTGGGATCGATTCCGCCACGTTGTCTTGCTTCTTTCGAGAAAAGTAGTATTTAGGCTTCCCCTTTTTCGTCGTGCCGACATGAAGGTAGAATATGATACCTTTCCGATTTCGATATTCCAACGCCATTTTACACTTCTTCCTTTTACCGGTTTCACTCGGTTCGTTCGAGTATTTAACGCAGCGGGTCAGGATGCCCTTTCGTCCCATTACCGCGCCCTATCCTCGAGTTATTCTTGAATTGGCACGATCCTTTTCCCATTCATGGGAGTCTCTTGATACAGGTCGTCGCAAGGACGAATCGCGAACGTACCCCCTGAACGCCGACGAGGTTGATTCGTTCGCCCGAGGAGAAGTTGCGATGACCATGAACGGATCGCGTTTTTGGGATTGTGCTTTATAAACCATCCCCATTCCCGCAAATAGTGGTTATTTCCTCGGATGCATATCTTTCGAAGATGCCAAATATCTCTCCCAACTCCGATATTTTTACGCTGAGTGGAAAATTAAAATAGAGCACGTCTCCGAGAGGGCGCAGTATAATATTGTAGCGAAGCGAACTCCGGCATATCTGCCAGCTAATTCTTTTCGCCTTTTCAAATCGCTCTTTTGTCTTCTTGTTCTTGACCAATTCAAAAGCCACGATCGTCCCAATGCTTCTTATATCGCCAAAGAACTCGAAGTTCTCAAGTCTCCCCATGTATTTTTCAATCACCATTCGCTTTTTTGAAAATTTCTTGACCAGATTTTTCTTTTCAATCAGCTCAATGGTCTTGAGAGCGGCCGCACAGGCGATAGGATTTGCAGTAAAAGTATGACCGTGGAAGAATGTTTTACCCTTGAGGTAATCATCATAGAACGCAAAATAGATTTCATCCGTGACAATGGTGGCCGCGAGCGGCAGCGTACCGTTGGTCAGAGCTTTCGATACGCAGAGGATGTCGGGAGAGTCGTCCAAGTACTCGTAAGCGAAGAGTTTTCCCGTCCGTCCAAAACCCGTGGCTATTTCGTCGAAGATAACCAGTACGTCGTATTGTCTCACGATTTTCATCAATCTGTCCAGGTATTCCACGGGATAGACGATCATCCCGCCTGCTGCCTGGACCAGGGGCTCCAGAACAACCGCCGCAATTCTTTCATGCGCCTTTTCAAGCATATCCCGGAGCGGGACCAGGCATTCGTAATCACAGTATCCCGCTGACTCATGATACATACACCGATAGCAATACGGTGAAGGGCTCCTGAAAGCGTCGAACAGGAGCGCCTTGTACGGGTCAAAGAATTGCGACGTACCGCTCACGCTCATCGCCCCTAACGTATCGCCGTGGTATCCATTCTCCAGACAAATAAACCTGTTTTTCCCTTCGATGCCTTTGTTTGTCCAGTATTGAACGGCAATTTTCAGAGCGACTTCCACCGAGGTTGAACCGTTATCGGAATAGAAAACATGCTGCAATCCCGGATGGGTTATTTCTATCAACTTACTCGCCAATCTTATACCCGGCTCGTGAGTCAAACCGGCAAACATTACATGCTCGTATTTCCTCATCTGCTTAATCATCGCCCTCTGTATTTCCTTTACATTATGCCCGAGCACCTTGCACCACCAGGACGATATCGTATCATAATAATAATTGCCATAAGCGTCAAAGAGCTTAATCCCTTCCGCCCCGACAATCGGCACATGATACATGTTCTCATAATCTTGCATCTGCGTAAACGGATGCCAGACGTGTTTCCTGTCCAGTTCCAGCAGCTCTCGTGTTTTTCTATGCATTTTCCATCCCTGCCTTTATCTTTTCGCCGATGGCAGCGATCTCCTTAATGAGACGGTCGTTATTCTTGCTGTTCCCAATTGATCCGAGTATTTCAACGTCCGTATGATTCTTTATTGATTCCATGTTTGCTTCTCTTATGAGCTTTTCTTCCTGAAAGTAGTTATTCATAATGATACCCACGATCGGTAATTCTCTTGTCTCAAGAATTTCCACGGACAGCAGCGTGTGATTGATAGTCCCGAGAGAATTTTTCGACACGAGCACAACGGGGATACCGAGCTCTTTTATCAAGTGGATCAAAAGCGTATCGTCATT
>JAJRXL010000395.1 GCA_024276335.1 Bacteroidota bacterium | reverse complement strand
GCTTCGGCAAAAGTGGGCGCGCCATGAGGGATGATCATGAATTCCTGGAAATCGACGGTGTTGTCCGCGTGCTTCCCGCCGTTCAGGATGTTCATCATGGGTGTAGGCAGGTAACGAGCGTTGGTGCCACCAATGTAACGATAGAGCGGTATGCCCACGGCATCGGCGCCAGCCCTCGCGGCAGCGAGCGAAACTCCGAGAATCGCATTTGCGCCCAGGCGCGCCTTGTTGGTCGTGCCGTCAAGTTCGATCAAAAACTGGTCAATACCCATCTGGTCCAGCACGTCCCACCCGATCAGCTCATCGGCGATGATGTCGTTCACGTTTTCCACCGCTTTCAGGACACCCTTCCCGCCGTACCTCTTCTTATCGTTATCCCTGAGTTCCACCGCCTCGTGCGCGCCGGTGGAAGCTCCACTAGGCACGGCTGCGCGGCCGACAATACCGCTTTCCAGTTCGATTTCAACTTCAATGGTAGGGTTCCCTCTCGAATCGAGGATTTCCCTGGCGAAGATGTCGATGATTGTTGTCATGATATGCTCAATACTTTAATGCAAAAACTTGTTTTTGTCTTTTTCATGTATCCCGTGTCACGAACAATCTGCAGCGCGCGATACCGTCACGGATAATCCGTCAAGCCGGTTTTACTATTGACGGCATGCAGGTTTCCATCACGCGCCGGGCCAGCGCTTTCGCGTTTTCCGCCGTGTCCGCTTCCGCGATGACGCGCAGGATCGGCTCGGTATTGGATTTCCGCAGGTGAACCCAACCCCTTTCGAAATCGATCCTGGCCCCGTCGCGCGTATCCACTTTCTCGTTGGCGAAACCGGTTGCCGCCCGCTCGATGACATCGCCGGGATCCATCCCATCCAGGTCGAATTTCTGCTTCACGATCGTGTACGCAGGAAGCGACGCCCGGTATTCCGAGGCTGCCCCCTTAAAAGCGGCAAGCGCGTGCAGTACCAATACCAGGCCGACAAGAGCGTCGCGCCCGGGATGGACGACGGGAACGATCACACCGCCGGAACCCTCTCCGCCAATCATGGCTCCTGTCTCCAACATTCGCTTGACGACGTTAATTTCGCCTACCGGTGTTCGTTCCACGGTAACGGCGTAGCGCGCAGCCACCTCTTCCACTGCCCGCGTGGTAGAAAGATTGACGACGACCGGCGCCCCGGGGGGATGCATTTCCAGGGAGAGATAGCCGTCAACGGCCGCGGTGATGGTGTATTCTTCGCCGAACGGCTCCCCGTTCTCCGCATACAAGACCAACCGATCCGCATCGGGATCGATGGCAACGCCCAAGTCTGCGCCGTGTGCCAGGACCGCCTTGCCGAGCGACCGCAGGTTCACTGGGAGCGGTTCCGGAGGATGCGGGAATCGCCCGCTTCCATCACAGGCCAAAGGAATGACACGGCAGCCAAGTTCACGAAGCAAATCGGGTACGATGATGCTGCCCGATGCATTCACTGCATCAACCACGACGGAAAAACGCCGGCCGCGAATCACGTCCAGGTTGATACCCGGTAGAGTAAGCACCGCTTCGATATGGCGACTGAGAAATGCAGCATCCCTTTTCAGGGAACCTACCGCATCCCAACCAGCGAATACATGCTCCGTTTCGAGCCTGGCAAGGAACGCGCGGCTTTCCTCATGATCGAGAAAAATGCCTTCTTTATTCAGGAATTTAAGACCGTTCCATTCTTCCGGGTTATGACTGGCGGTGACGGCAATACCCCCCGCAGCCCCGTACGCCGAAACAGCCAACTGGACGGTCGGCGTGGGGGCCACTCCCAGATCGATGACCGTATATCCGCACAAGTTGAGAGTTCCCGCCACCACGCGGGAAATTGCCTCTCCCGAGGGTCGGCCGTCTCTTCCCACCACGATGGCATCACCTTCACTGAACGATGCAAACGCTGCCGTGTATCGCGCCACGATATCAGGCGTAAGCGACGATCCGATAATTCCGCGCAACCCGGAAATACTAACGATAATATCTGACATATGGTGAAGGAAGGCCGTGGAATCCTTAAAACAATTAATTCTGGGTGCAAATTTACAAAAAACGCGGAGGATTATCAATGACGATGCACTATTGCAATAGGTTTTCATGGCGAACCCGCAACGCAGCTTTCATCAACGTTTGCGATACGCTCCGCGCTTGCGTACCTTTTTTCCGATGAAACTGACGACGACATTCCATTCCAAACTGTGTTGATAAAACGATCCGAAAAGCAGTTCCAAACGATTAGAGCGTGGCTCAACAACGCCATGTTCGTGCTGTTTGCGGCCGCCGTCGCTTCGCTGGTTCTCGACTATGGCTTCTACCTGGTTCCGGAGGCGGGACGAGCCCTCGAATACGTCGATCTGGTGATCTTCGCCGTGTTCGTTCTCCAGCAATTCATCAAACTCCTGTACGTTCCCCAGCGCTGGCCATTCCTCCGCGAGAGATGGTTCGAATACCTGCTCACCATCATCCTTTCCCTCCTCGTAATTTCCGAACCCCTTGCCCAAGATTGGTACCATCTCCTGGCATCCAGTCTGGGTCTGAAAGACATCGGCAAGCTGTTCATCGTGGTCGTCCAGGTCACCATCGCACTCAACATCATTTCCAGCGCCCTGCG
>JAJRXL010000394.1 GCA_024276335.1 Bacteroidota bacterium | reverse complement strand
ATTCCCGAACGTACTTCCGTACCACCTTCTCGACTGGGAGCACCTCGAGTCCGCGCAAGTTGTCCCGCAGGCTGAGGGAGAACAGGTTTTTCGGCGCAAGACCGATAACACCTATCCGCACCGGTCCCCGGTTGATGATGGACACCGGCTTCACGAAGAACCTGCCGCGCTTCTTGTCCCACAGGTCGACGGAAATCACAGCGAAATTGACTTTCGAGAACAACTTCTCCAGGTTTTCCCTGCCGTAATCGAACTCGTGATTGCCGAAGGTGAAGGCGTCGAGTCCGTATTCCCTGAGCAGGCGGACCTGTGACGCGCCCTTTGTAAGAGATGATATCGGCGTTCCCTGGAACTCGTCGCCGGCGTGCAGGGTGATCGAAGACGGACGTGTCGTGCGCATGCTGTCGAGGTAGTGTTTCAGTACGGCGGCTCCCCCGACACGGTAATGCACCTTGGTTCCCGATGAATCCTTCGAGGTTACTTCGAAGGGAATGTTCTGCGCGTGGAAATCATTCCAATGAAAGATCGTGAACGACGCTTCGCGCGACGCTCCGCATCCGAAAAGAAAAAGCGCAAGAAATATTGCGCAAAAGTTGGGACGAATTCGTGCCATGTCAAACAACTCGATAGTGTTATACTCGTGTAGCGCGTACGGGAATCGAACCCGTGTTTCAGCCTTGAGAGGGCTGCGTCCTAACCGCTAGACGAACGCGCCGATTTCCCCTGCCTGATACAATGGTACGAAAATAATGCTATCCCTTGCAACCGGGCGCCTTTCGCCTTCACCAGCTCCGTTCATCAAAAATACCACTGCCCCCTGACGTACATCGCCAACGGGTAGTACCAGTACTCCGTTTCCTTCGCGCCGAACGTGAGCAATCCCCCGAGGCCGAGTTCCGAGTTCTCGGACGAGGACCAGGTTACCGACGGAGCAATGAAACCGCTGCCGTCATCGAGGTTGAGGTTAACGCCGAGACCCGACACCACCAGGGGATGCAATTGGTACAATCCCTGGATGAAAAGGTAGTTCCGGGCAAAGTTCAGTATTGCGCCCTGGGCCAGGCGATCGAACAACAAGAGGTATTTTTTGCGGTCTTTTTCTCCTTCGCCGTTGTACTGGTATTCCGCCAGGGCGTAAAGCTTCGAGGTCAACTGGTAATCAATGCCGAGAATAAACTTGACGAATTTGTCATCCGGATTATCCCGGCTGGCGGAAAAAATTCCTTCGCCGCGCACGCCCGCCTCGAACAGGTTGCCTGCAAAATCCCCGCCCGCGACGTACCGCTTGTCGAAGTATCCCCCGACGACCGAGACGTCGTACTCCAAGAAATTCGTGCGAAACCGAAAGCCCCCGTTCCAGCTCTTGAATTTCTCCTCGGCATTATACACCACTTCCACGTCGGTGAAATTGCCCAGGTAATACTTGAACGACACGGCGTCCGCGCCGTCCTTCTCGATCTTGTCGAAGGCGGCGGGATTGATGGGGTTGAACAGGTCGGTTGGATTCCATATCCTGCCGGTTCCCCACGAGATGCGCTGGCGCCCGACGACCAGGCTCCCGAAGTCGAAATTCTGGCGAAAGTAAAGCCGGTCCACGAAATGCCGCAAGGTTAATAGCGTTTCGTCGAACGTGTTCCAGGTAAGGTTCACCGCCTGGCGCCGCGTGATGGCCGCTGTCTGGAAACCCGGCAGTGCCGCGGAATGGTACCACGCGGCAATTTCGTGTTCGAGGGCGAGGCGACCTCCATCCCAAAGCCACAACGTCGGTCGAAGCCGTATGCGTGTAATGTTCAGCTCCTGTTCCCGCTCCGTCCGGAGCATGCGCGCAAAGGGGGCGTTCAGACGCTGGTACACGGGAAGGTCGAGAGCATAGCCGGAGAATTTCAGGTCCACCTGGGCATGTGCCCGGTTTCCGGGAACCATTGACAGAAGCGCGGACAAAACTCCTGCCATGCAGAGAGCCGTTTTCATAGCGCGGAATTACTCCGGGTTTTCGATGAGACCGTCTTTCAAAAGGAGCAGGCGCTTGGCCCTCTAGATGACCTGGGGGTCGTGGGACGAGAAAACGAAGGTCAGGTTCTTCTCTTCGTTCATGCGCTGCATGAGGTCGAGAAGATTCGCGCCGGTCTTGGTATCGAGGTTGGCCGTCGGCTCGTCGGCAAGGATGATGGACGGATCGTTCACCATTGCCCTGGCCACGGCCACGCGTTGCTGCTGCCCGCCGCTCATTTCGTTGGGACGCTTGTCCGCCAGCTCGGCGATGTCGAGTTCCTCCATCAGCGCCATCGCCCGTTCATGCCGTTCCTTTTCCGGGATACCCCGCAACATCATGGTGAACTCGATGTTCTCCAGGGCGGAAAGGACGGGGATGAGGTTATATGCCTGGAACACGAACCCCAGCTTGTGCAAACGGATGGACGCAATTTCATTCCTGCTCTTCGTGCTTAGGTCCTCCCCCTCCAGGTACACCTTGCCCTTGGTCGGCGTGTCCAGCGCCCCGAGAACGTTCAGTAGCGTCGTCTTGCCGGAGCCCGACGGCCCGGCGATCACCAGGAATTCGCCTCGCTCGACGGTCATGGTCACGCCGCGCAGCGCATGCACGGGCACGCCGTTGTCATGGTACGTCTTTTCCACGTCCTTGATTTCAATAATATTCATGTGTTCATCCCACTTACACGTAACGGATTGCGGAAACCGGCTCGAGCCGTATGGCCTTGAGGGCCGGGTACAGCGCTCCCAGCACGGCAAAGACCGGTATGACGATCAGAATGCCGACTATCGATTGGAGCGTCAACACCGGGTAAATGGTGCTTCCCACGCCGAACGATGTCAGACTCTCGGAGAACATGCTCAGGTCAATCCCGTAGGCGGAAAGCGGCAGGTACATCGCCAGGCCGACCACCATGCCTACGACCGTGCCCAGCACCCCGATAACCAGCGCTTCCAGCATGATCATGTAAAACAGCCTGCTGTTCTTCATGCCGATGGCCATCAACACGCCGAACTCCTGCATCCTTTCGAACACCGACATGAGCGTCGCGTTGATGATGCCGAAAATAAGAGCGAGCCCGATGATGATGTACACGATGAACATGCTCTCTTTGTACATCTGCATCTGGGCCAGGATCAACGGCATGAGATCGGCGTACGACAGGACTTCGTAATTCGCGCCCAGGCGTGCGGCGATTTTGCTTTTGACCATTTCAACGAGTCCGCGGTCCCGCAAAATAATAGCGAACTCCGAAACATCCTTGCCTAGTTCGAGCATCTCCTGGGCGTTGCCCAGGGATATAAACACGTAGCTCTTGTCGAACTCCGAGCTGACGGTGCGAAAGATCCCCACCACCCTGAACATGTCCGAACCCACGGCGCCGCTGACGGTCGAGGCCATGCCCACGATCTTATCGCCGATTCCCACACTCAATTTATCGGCCATCTTTTTCCCGATAACCACTTCGTGGCTGGCACCGCTGAGGTACCTGCCCTCGATTATGGATTTCTTGATAATGGTGATGTTAGGTTCACGATCGGGCTCGACACCGATGATGGCCGCACCGGAAGAATTGATCGCGCTGCTCACGAGTCCGAAGGTCACCACTCTTCGGCTGAAATACTTGACTTCCGGCGTCGAACGCAACGCTTCTTCCACCCGCTTCTGGTCGGGGACGACACTCTGGATAACCTTGTTGTCGTTGAAACCGCGCTTGTGGATTTGCATGTGGGCAACATGCGAACCGAGCTGGTTCTCGAACATCTGCCGGATCATCCCGATGGACAGGCTGTCGTTCATGATGAGAGCGACGACCCCCACCACCACCGACGACAACACGATGAGCGTGCGTCGCTTGTTTCTCCAGATATTTCTCCAGGCAATCGTGAACAGCATGTCAGGTGTACCGGATTCCTTTCAGGGGTTCGAGCTTGTACGTCCGGACCAGAGGATAAATCGTCGAGACCAGCGAAATGGCAAAAATGGAAAGCGTCGTGTTGAAGAAGCTGGACAGTTTGAGACTGGATCGCAGGACGGGCAGGAAACCGTACTGCTCCATCATGGCCTTGTATTCACCGGTGAATTCAATCGGGTTGACGTAAAAGTAGTAATTGACGCCCACGGCCAGGACGTTACCGATCGCTATCCCGATGAGGGCGATGAAAACGGTCTCGATAAACACCACCGCCACCAGCATTCCCTGCGGCATGCCCACCGACAGGAGTATCCCGAACTCCTTGAACCGCTCCGTGACCGACATTAACACCGTGTTGAGAATACCGAACGCGACAACAAGAATCAGGATGAAAAGGTAGATCATGCCGCTGATATTGTCCAGCTCGATACCCTGCTTGAGTTCGGGCATGACCTGGTCCCAACGCAATGCGCTGAGCGTTGAAGCGTGAAGCGCCCGGTTCAACTTGTCAGCAACTTCCTCGACGTCGTACACGCTTTTCAACGAGAGGGCGACCACGTTGACGCGCTGCCCCATCCCCAGCAATTCCTGCAACCGCGACAGGCCCATGAAAACACCCATCCCATCGAAATCCGGAGATCCCATCTTGAGGGTTCCCACGACGCGGAACCGTGCGTTTCCCAACGAGCCGTCATAGCCCTGCGAGAGCAGGATGACCTGATCCCCCACGTCGGCGCGGAGATTCCGCAGCATCTTGTATCCCACCACGATTTCGTTGGTGTCGTCCCCGCGAAGGAATCTCCCCCGGTCAATTTTACCGGCGAAGGTTGTGACGGCTTTTTCCTTTTCCGGATCCACACCGAAGATGACGGCGCCGAGAGAGGTGCTCTTGTAACTGGCGAGCCCGTCGGCATACACACGCGGCGCGTACCCCCGAACCTCGGGCATGCTCATGATTATGTTTCGCAGCTTCTCGTCGAGGATAAAGCTCTTGTGTAACGAAGGGCTTTCCTGGTAATCGGTATGCTGAATTTGCAGGTAACCGGAAAACAGGCCAACCGCGAAATTGATGGTCTCCTCGTACGTGCCCAGTTGAATCCCGCGCATGGCAATGGAAAACAAGGTTGCAAAGGTCACGGCGAGAATCGTAATGATCGTTCGCCGCGAATTACGCCACAGGTTTCTCCACGCCAGCTTGACGATGAGGTTCACGCTCAGTTGCCCCGTTCAAGTTCCCTGAAGGAAAAAATCCGGTCCGGAATGCGGATATTGAACTTGATATCGAGAATCTTGAAAATCGTGCGATGCCCTTTCTTCACCTTGTTGTAGATGGTCCAGGTCGTGGGGAGCTTCCGTCCTCCCATCGTCTTGATATCCGAGTACACGATATAACGAATCAGTTTGCCTTTTTCGTCGAAAAACTGGACCACGGTGAAAATGTAATCTTTCTTACGCACCCAACCGTAGATCTTGCCCCAGACTACCGCCGCTTCGGGTTTCGGGTCCAACCGGATCTTCCAGCACGGCTCGCCGTTGATTTCTTCTTCGCCTACGATGGTTGCGGTGTAATCCACCTTGTAACTCGATTCCCGCGCCAGGTCGTCGTTCGTGAAATCCGATCCGTTCCAGGACTGGAGCATCATGGACGGCGGTATCTTGATCGTGGTCTCGGTGGCCTTGAGGTAATTCCACATCTCGTTGCCGATCTTCAGCCACTTGTTTCCCGCTTCCTTTTTCGGCGACTTGATGACGATCAACGATTTCTCCGTCCCCACCCACCACGATTCCATGACCATGGTGCGGGTGAAGTCCGGTGTCACCACCGTCATCTCGAACGTGCCCTGGCTGGTTTTGCCGCGGATAATGTCCTCCGCCCGCGCGATGATTTCCTCGGCGGTCTGAGCGGACAAGGAGGTCGCCGCAACGAGCAACAAGAACGCTGCCTGGTATGTCATGCTTCTCTTTCGCATCGGACGAAACGCTTTGGGCATTACGAAACTCTCCGTATATTGTTTCATTGACCAGACGGTCAGTCAAAAGTAATCATTTTTTGGATACGGTCAAACCATCGACCGCGATATTTTGTCCACATAGCCCAACAACGTAAAGCCATGTCACCCCGCACTCGAGAGCAATTCCAGGCCATGCGCGCCCGTACACGGGCAAAGATTCTCGACCGGTCGCTGGAACTCTTCGCTACCAAGGGATTCCACGATACCTCCATACAAATGATTGCCCAAGCGGCCGGTATCTCCAAGGGGCTCATCTACTCGCATTTCAAAAGTAAGGACGAGCTGCTGGAAGCGATTATCCGGCAGGGTTTCGAAATCATGGAACGGGAGACCTCGGGCTCGGCGGACCCCGATCCAGCCTCCTACCTCGCCAACCTCATCGATGACTACTATACGATGCTTCTCAAGCACGAAACATTCTGGCAACTATACATGGGGCTCATGTTTCAACCGGGTATCGTTCTCCGGTACAAGGAAACCATGATGAAGTATTACGAGCGCATGTTGAGTAGGTACGCAAGAATATTTCGTTCGCTTGGAATCAAGAACGCCATGCTCGAGGCGCGACTCCTGGGAGCGATATTCGACGGCATCGCCATGAATTATTTCTTCGACCGCAAACATTATCCCCTGAAACGCCTGAAGAAAATCCTGCTGCGACGTTACCTTCCCGATCGGTAGCACATACCTGCCTCACGTGTCACCAGCTCTTTCTTCCGATTTCATTCAGTATCCAATCGGCGATGAACCGCATCGCTTCTTCCGAAAACGTTTCTTCGATTTTCATGTACTCCCCCGGCAGGCCCGTCTCCGCATGCTGGAAAAGGTGGTTCAAACCCGGGAACCTCTTGATTCGAAAATGCGTGTTGCCGCCGTCACGGAGAGCTTTCCCGATGGCGGGAAGATTCAAATCCGGCGGCACCTGTAAATCCCTGTCGCCGTTGATAACCAGGACCGGGCAACGAACCTGCTTCAGGGCTTCGGCCGGATCGTAAAAGAGGAAGAAACGCATCCAGGGCGACATCAACTGCCGCACCTGCACGTCGATGCTATTCTCGCTAAGGCCAAGCTGTCTTTTGAGCGTATCGGGTGTCGATGAAATGACATCGAGGTAAACTTTGCGAAGACGCTGCCTGGCGATCGTAGTGTCTTGCTCCGATCTTAACACCTCAAACAGCTTCTTCTGGATGGACGTGTTCAACGCCACGGCTTCCGGCGCGAGACCGCTTTTCTCCAGGATGAGGGCGGCCTGGCGAAGCAGTATCTGCTCTCCCGGAACACCCGTGCCCGCCATCATCACGATAAAACCAATTCCGGGGTTTCGGGCCGCGACCATGGCCGCGATCATTCCGCCTTCGCTGTGACCGGCGATCCCGATCCTGCTCGAATCGATCTCGGTGCGTGTGCGTAAGTATCTCCAAGCGGCCTCTGCATCGCGGGAAAAATCCTCTGAAGTCGCGTTCCTCATGCTGCCGCCGGACTTGCCGACACCGCGGTCGTCGTACCTCAGCACTGCGATTCCCCGCCGGGTTAGGTAATCGGCCAGCACGAGGAAAGGCTTGTGTCCCATCAATTCCTCGTTGCGGTTTTGCGGCCCCGAACCCGTAACAAGTACTACCGCCGGGAACCGACTGCCTTCTTTCGGTTCCGTCAACGTTCCCGCAAGGGTGATATTATCCTCCTCGTTTCGAAACATCACATCCTCCACCCGGTACGGGAACGGCGGCTTGGGTTCCTGGGGTCGATTCATCTCGGGCGCTTTTTCCACCCTCGCCAGGTCGAGCGGCAACGTCATGCCCGCCTGCCTCCACTCTCCATGAATGCCTTGCCGATCCACGTTGAATTTCCCAGCGTACTCTCCCCTCACCACGGTGACCAGGAAACGCACGCTGTCCCCGTTCACGATCACCGTTTCAACCGGGATGTTTTTCGCCCCCTGGTCAGGGCTGTCGAGAACGGCCTCCGGCACCCCGCTGGAATCCGTGCGCACTTTAAACACCAGGCGCAGCTCGACACCGGAAATCTTCAGCGTCCCCAGCCATATTCCCTCGACGGCTCGGTTCGTTTCCGTATCCTGACTCAAAGCCGTCAAGACCAGGAGAAAGAACAGCAGGATACTATACGAAACTCTTTGAAGCATTCTTGTTTTGTCGCCTCGCATACCGGTCTCGTTGATGTTCGATTCACGATTCGATTTAATGTAGTGATTTCAGTGCTGCGACCGAAAGCCGAACCAAAAAGAAACTGAGAGAGACAAGCAAACATCATGCTTTCGAACACCGGGTTTTCGATTCTTCATCCATTGATGCCTGCCGTCCTCAACCTTTCCGCACACCTCCGGGATGCTTCTGAAAGCCCGGTTCATTTGTGATCATTGCTCATCCGCCTCAAGCAGAGGGCTCCGACACGGGTGGATGACGCAACCGCCGGATTCACGGATTGTTTCATGCCTGCCATGCGCAACGACCATTAGTAAAGGTTCCCCCCATCAACAATCGCCCGCGGTCCAACAAAAAAGCCCCGCAATGCAGGGCTTTTACAAGATCACGTGATCCAAGCACGATCAAGTACCTGCGCTGTAGTCCAGGATGTACGCCTTCTGGGCGGGCGTTAACTTGTCGATACCAATACCCATGGTTTTCAGTTTGAGGCGGGCGATCTCCTGGTCTTGCTTGGGATCGATGTCGTGCACGCCGACCTCCAGCCGCTTCCCTCTTTTCGCCAGCCTGGCTAGGTTCAACTGGGCCATGAACTGGTTAGCGAACGACATGTCCATCACCTCCGACGGATGCCCTTCGGCGGCGGACAGGTTGACTAACCTTCCCTTAGCCAGCACGTAGATCGACCGGTTATTTTTCAGCACGTATTTCTCGCAGTTGGAGCGAATTTCCTTTTTCGACTTCTTCAACTTCTCCAAGTCCTTGAGGTTTATCTCGCAATCGTAGTGGCCGGTATTCGCCACGATGGCGCCGTCTTTCATCACGCGAAAGTGCTTGGCGACGAGGACGTCCTCTACGCCGGTTGCAGTGATAAAAATATCCCCGATCCTGGCTGCCTCGTCCATCTTCATCACGCGGTGGCCTTCCAGCGTCGCCTTGAGAGCGGCCGTCGGTTTCACCTCGGTAATGATGGTGTTTGCACCCATGCCCTGTGCGCGCATGGCGACGCCGCGCCCGCAGTGCCCGTAGCCCGCAATGACGATGTTCTTCCCCGCAAGCAAGACGCTTGTAGCCCGGAGAATACCGTCGAGCGTCGACTGGCCGGTGCCGTAAACATTGTCGAAATCCCACTTGGTCTCGGCGTCGTTGACCGCGATAATCGGGTAACGCAGTGCGCCGGCGTCAGCCATGGCCCGCAGGCGATGAACGCCCGTCGTGGTTTCTTCCGTCCCTCCCAGGACTTCCGGGATGAGTTCCTGGTGTTTGTTATGAATGGTGAAAATTAAATCCGCGCCGTCGTCGAGCGTGAGGTTGGGCTTGAAATCCAACGTCCGCTCTATGCACCAGTAGAATTCTTTCACGGACATGCCGTGCCAGGCGTAAATCGAAACGCCGTTCTTGGCCAGCGCCGCGGCAACATCATCCTGCGTTGACAGTGGATTGCATCCCGACCAAGACACCTTGGCGCCCACGGCCTGCAACGTTTCGATAAGAACCGCCGTCTCTTTTGTTACGTGGAGACATCCCGCGATCTTGAAACCCTTCAGCGGCTTCGTCTTGCTGTATTTCTCCCGCAGGGACATGAGTACCGGCATGCGCGATTCGGCCCACTCGATTTTCTTTCGGCCGGCCGCCGCCATGGAGAGATCTTTTACTTTGAAATTTTTCTGCTTTTTAGCCATGTACACTTTCTCTAAGTAAATGGATGGAACGTTTCATGAGCGTAGTCGAGTGTTTCCCGCGACAGTCTTCCTCCAACCCCATCACTACGCGGTTATCCGAGTCCTTTCTTGAGAAGGGGGACGAGGTCGAGCTGCTCCCAGGTAAATTCCTTCTCCTTCCGTCCGAAGTGTCCGTACACGGCCGTCTTTTGAAAGATGGGCCGCCGGAGATTCAGGCGGTTGATGATGCCCTTGGGAGTAAGATCGATGTTCCGTTCGATGAACGAGGCGATTTCCTGGTCCGATACGTCGCGGGCGGTCCCGTTGGTATCGACGAAGATGGAAACCGGATCAGGAACGCCGATGGCGTAGGAAAGCTGGATGAGACATTCATCGGCCAAGCCCGCTGCGACGATGTTCTTAGCCAGGTGCCTTGCGGCATACGCGGCGCTGCGATCGACCTTCGTCGGATCCTTCCCGCTGAACGCTCCTCCGCCGTGAGGCGCTTTGCCACCGTAGGTATCGACGATGATCTTCCTCCCTGTCAGTCCCGAGTCGCCGTGGGGTCCACCGATTTCGAACCGCCCCGTAGGATTCACGTAGAACCGCGTCTTCCGGTCGAGGTACCGCGCCGGGATCACTTTCTTGATCACCTGCTCGATAACGTCTTCCCTGATTTTCTTCTGGGAGACGTTGGGCGCATGCTGTGTGGAAACCACGACGGTGTGCACGCGCACGGGTTTCCGGCCCTCGTACTCGATCGTGACCTGCGACTTGGAGTCCGGACGCAGGTACGGCATGTCGGATTTCCTCCGCTTCCGGATGACGGAAAGCTTGCGTACCAGTTTGTGGGCAAACATGATCGGCATGGGCATCAGCTCGGGGGTTTCCCGGACGGCATACCCGAACATCATCCCCTGGTCGCCCGCGCCTCCCTTGTCCACACCCATGGAGATGTCCGGCGACTGCCGGTGAATGTGGGACGCCACGCCGCAACTGTCGGCGTCGAAACGCATGTCGTCATCGGTGTAGCCAATGTTGCGCACCACGCGCCGCACGATATCCTGCACGTCCACGTAGCCCTTGGTCGTGATCTCTCCCCCGACAAGAACGAATCCCGTCGTGGTGAAACACTCACATGCCACGCGCGATGATTTATCTTGCCGCAGAAGTTCATCCAGTACGGCGTCGGATATCTGGTCACAGATTTTATCGGGATGACCTTCGGAAACGGATTCAGAAGTGAAGAGTGTCGACATATCTATCCTGCATGTTCATGGGTTACGAAAAGATGTGAATCTCGGTGGAATCTCCCGCGTTCAGCCGTGAAAACCGGCCGCTGACGGAGGCGTTGTTACCAATCAGCGAGGAATCGAGGAGGCTGGCGCGGACGCTCGCGTTCTCCGCAACGATGCTGTCGCGGATGACCGAATTCTCCACGACCGCTCCCGCCGCAACGGTAACGTAAGGACCGATGACGGCGTTCTCGATGCGTGCGCTGGCGTCCACGAATACCGGGGGAATAATCACGACGCCGGGAAGCTCGACGGTGTCCCCCGCTTTCTCCAACAGGATGCGGTTCGTCGCAAGCACGGTCTCCGGTTTTCCGCAATCGTACCATCCTTCGACGTCGAACGTGGTGAAGGCCTCGCCCTGCTCAATCATCAGTTGGAGCGCATCGGTCAACTGGTATTCCCCGCGGGTCTTGATATCCCGGTCGATCAGGTCCTGGATTGCTTCCTTCAGGAGACGCGTATTCCGAATGTAGTAAAGACCCACGAGGGCCAGGTTGCTGACGGGCGTGTCCGGCTTCTCCACCAGCCTGCTGATGGTGTTTCCGTCCTTGACCGCCACACCGAACCGGCGCGGATCCTCCACGTACTTCACACCCAGGGAGCTGACTTCGCCGGACAGCACGTCGGACAAGTCAACGTCGAATATCGTGTCGCCGAGAATGATCAATACCGGGTCGTCGTCGAAGGTTTCACGGGCAACGTGGATGGAATGTGCCAGGCCCAGGCGCTCATCCTGGGTTATGAAGTCCAGCTTGATTTGCCCGTACTGCGCGCGCAGGTACGTTTCAACCATCTCCCCCAGGTGCCCCACAACGACGGTTGCCTCGTCGACGCCTTCCGCGATGAGTTTGTCCATGATGTGGGCGATGATCGGCTTTCCGGCCACGTTCAGCAGAACCTTCGGCGTGTAATAGGTATGCGGACGTAAGCGGGTCCCGACACCGGCTACCGGAATAATCGCTCTCATCAGGCTTGTACGGGAAGAATCACGGGGAACAAATTTCTTCGTCTTGTATTCGGATATTTCTATGAAAAGCGGCCACGTTTCATGGCCGGTTCGTGAGCCACCCGCCGGACTCGAACCGGCGACCTGCTCATTACGAGTGAGCTGCTCTACCAACTGAGCTAGGGTGGCATGCGTTGTGCTCCAAGCCAGGCACAGCATTTCAATTTACATATGGCATATCGGAAAAACAAATAACGTGCGCCGAGCCCAACGCCATACCGTTTCAGTGCATGTAAATGCTTCCATCCGTACCAGCATCCATTCCATCACAATCTTTTTCCCAACATGCCCGCCCCCGGCGGGCACGTAAAACTTCCCGCGCCCGGCTCGTTGCCTTTAAGAGAGAATCCCTGTACTTTGAACAAAATAGGCTATTCAATGGAGAACATCATGAAAACCAGAAATATCATCAAGATCGTCACCATCGCGGTTATCGCATTTGTCATCCTCCTTGCGGCTTCGGCAAAGTTCATCACAGATTATCTCTGGTTCGATAGCCTGGGGTTCAACGGCGTCTTTTGGACCATGTACGAATCGAGGTACTTGCTGTGGCTTTCCGGTTTCGTCGTGTTCTTCGTCATCATGTTTATCAACCTGCGTATTGCCTTGCGTTCGGGATCGCCATACTATGCGAACGCGCGCGTGGAACAGGTCGTCACGGCGCTCGGAAAATATTTCACCTACCTTGTCTACGGCGGCGGCGTGGTCATCGGGCTTTTCATGGCGGGCATCCTCACCGACTCCTGGTTGGAGATGCAGACGTTCTTTCACGCCGAGCCCTTCGGCACAACCGATCCGATCTTCGGCCATGACATCGGGTTCTACATGTTCACGCTGCCGTTCCTGAACACCATCCGCGGCTGGCTCCTGGGAACGTTCATCCTCGTGCTCTTGGCCTCGGGAACCATACACTTCATCCGGCAGGGCATCTCCATCTCTCTCGGCCAGGTGAAAATATCCGGTGCGACACGGAAACACATGGGCGTGCTGCTCGCGGTCATTTTCGTCTTGATCGCCATTGGATTCTGGCTCAATCGTTTCGACATCCT
>JAJRXL010000393.1 GCA_024276335.1 Bacteroidota bacterium | reverse complement strand
CCTGCGACCGTTGTCTGGATGAAACGGAAATACGGGTGGAAGTCGATTTCTGGCTTGTTTTTATGACCACCGGGGATCAGTCGGCAATATCCCTCGATGAAGAGGATAACAAAGAAGTGGTGTTGCTTCCACCGAATACCCACGAAATCGATATCGCTGAAGACCTGCGCCAGTTTATTGAACTGGCGGTTCCCCTGCGGAAAATCTGCGGAGAGGATCAAGAGGGGCATCCGTTGTGCAAGTCGAGGGGTTGGGAAAAGTGGGTTGGAGAACAGGAGACCACCGATACACGGTGGGATGCATTGAAAAAACTGAAATTATAATTTACCGTAATTCTTTCTGGAGTCTGAAATGCCGAATCCCAAACGCAGAATGTCGAAAGCCCGGTCCGCGAAACGGCGGACGCATTATAAAGCCCAGGCCCCGTCCATGGTGGTGTGCAACAACTGTGGCGAGATGAAGGTCAACCACCGGGTATGCCCCGAGTGTGGTTTTTACAACGGGCGATCACATATCACCCCCAAGAGTTGATTTCAAAACAATAGCGCTGTTTCCAATCCGTGTCCGCTGCATCGATCCGAATCGCAGTTGATGCCATGGGAGGTGATCACGCTCCCCAGGCCATCGTCGAAGGCGCCGTGAAGGCTGTTGCGCCTCCCGGCACTCCTTTTACGTGTGTCCTGCTTGGTGACAAACCACGGATTGACTCCCTTCTCGACGGCCTGTACCCTTCGCGGGAACGGATCGAAGTGGTCCATACGACACAGGTTGTGGAAATGTCCGAGGTGCCGACTTCCGCCCTGCGCACCAAGAAGGACTCTTCGCTAGTCAGAGGTTTTGCCTTGCACAAGGAGGGCAACGTTGATGCGTTCGTAAGCGCGGGAAATACGGGCGCCGTGCTCGCCGGAGCCACGCTTCTCCTCGGCAGGATCCACGGTGTCAGTCGCCCCACGATCGGAACCGAGTTTCCCAATGAAACGGGGGTATGTATCGTCTTTGACGCGGGAGCCAGCGTGGACTGCAAGTCGCGGCACCTGGTGGAATTCGCCATGATGGGGAGCGTGTACGTGGAAACCATGCACGGAATCCCCTCACCCAAGGTCGGGCTTCTCAACGTGGGCGAAGAAAAATCCAAGGGTAACGAGGTCGTAATTAAAGCCTACGAACTTCTCGAAAAGGCGCCTGTGAACTTCGTGGGAAACGTGGAAGGAAAAGACGTGTTGAAAGGCACCGTGGAAGTCGTCGTTTGCGATGGGTTCGTGGGAAACATCATCCTGAAATTTGCCGAAGGAGTGATAGGGTTGTTGAAAAAGCAGTTCCAGGATTACGCGAAAAAGAGTATACTGCACAAATTATGGATGGGACTCATGTCCGGTACGTTAAAGAAAGTCCTTTCCGATCTCGATTACCAAAAGTACGGGGGTGTGCCGCTGTTGGGAGTGAACGGCGTGACCATCATTGGACACGGGAAATCCTCGCCGCTGGCGGTGCGGAACATGATCCTGAAAGCGCACGACACCGTCGCCGCTCATTTGAACACCCGCATCGAGGAATCGTTGCGCACACTGATTGAACCAACCTGAACTCAACAACATACTTTTTATATGAAGAATGCAGTCATAACCGCGGTCGGGCATTACTTTCCCGACAAAGTCGTTCCCAACAGTCACTTCGAATCGTACCTCGATACTACTGATGAATGGATACGTACGCGCACCGGCATCCGGGAACGGCGGTACCTCGAGCACGGCGCCACGTCGGACATGGCGGTGGAAGCGGCAAGAATGGCCCTCGACGTCCGGGGTCTCAAGCCGGAAGAAATCGATCTCCTGGTTGTTGCCACCGTTACGCCCGATATGATGTTTCCTCATACCGCGTGTCTTACCATGGACAAGTTGGGCGCCGTCAATGCCTGGGGGTACGACGTGGTCTCCGCCTGTTCCGGGTTTTTGTTCGCGTTGGCAACAGTCGTGAACATGGTTCGCGCGGGTGGCAGCCGCCGTGCCATTCTTATCGGCGCGGACAAAATGACCTCGATCGTGGACATGGAAGATCGTAACACGTGCATACTGTTTGGGGACGCCGCCGGAGCTTTTCTCATCGAGGGCATAGATGATACCGACCTTGGTGTTCGGGATTATATAAACTATTGCGATGGTTCCGGGGCGGAGTTCCTCAACATGCCGGGAGGAGGCAGCCTTCATCCGGCAACGGTGGAAACGGTAAAAAAGGGATATCATTACATTCGTCAGGACGGGCAGGCCGTGTTCAAAGTGGCCGTAAAAGGCATGGCCGATGTATCGTTGGAGATCATGAAAAGGAACGGCCTGCGATCGGAAGACGTCGCCTACCTCGTGCCCCACCAGGCAAACTTGCGCATTATTTCCGCCACTGCCGATCGCATGGGGTTACCCATGGACCGTGTCATGGTGAATATCGACCGGTACGGGAATACGACGGCGGCCACGATCCCCACTTGCATCTCCGAGTATTACCGGGATGGGCGTCTTGCGAAGGGAGACAATCTGATTCTTGCCGCGTTCGGCGCCGGATTTACGTGGGGCGCCTCGTATATAAAGTGGGCGCTGGATTGACATGAGCGATCCGGTGAAAACCGCCTTCCTTTTTCCAGGACAGGGTTCCCAGTACGTGGGCATGGGCAAGGACCTGGCGCTACGCGAACCTGCTGCTGCGGATGTGTTTGACCGGGCAAATGCAATACTGGGGTTCGACCTCCGGCGCATTTGCTTTGAAGGCCCCCTCGAGGAGTTGAAGCAAACGTGGATCACGCAACCAGCGATTTTCGTTCACAGCGCCGCTGTCCTGGCTGTTATCGACGCGCAGCCGGACATGGCGGCGGGGCATTCCCTGGGAGAATACACTGCGCTGTACTGCGCCGGCGCGCTGGAATTCGAGGACGCCTTGAAACTCGTGAAACGCCGGGGAGAACTTATGCACGAAGCGGGTAAACGGAATCCCGGCACCATGGCGGCGATTGTGGGAATGACGCCGGAAGCGGTGGAGCAAATTTGCCGCGAGGCTTCCCGCGTTGGGCCCGTGCAGCCGGCGAACTTCAATTCGCCGGGGCAAATTGTCATTTCCGGCAGTGTCGAAGGGGTGCATCGCGCTATGCACGATGCGCGCGAGCGGGGAGCCCGGTTGGTCAAAGAGCTGGTTGTGAGTGGAGCGTTTCATTCACCATTGATGTCGTATGCCGTCGAGCGCTTCGGACGCGCATTAGAGCAAGCGGCTGTGGGCGAAGCGGAAATTCCCGTCTATTCGAATGTCACCGCGGCTCCCGTGCAAAGCGCCAACGAGATCAGGAACCTGTTGCTGGATCAACTCACCCGTCCCGTCCTGTGGGAAAAAAGCATTCGAGCCATGGCTGCCGACGGTGCCGTGCGCATGGTGGAAATCGGGCCGGGGAAAGTCTTGCAGGGATTAACGGCAAGGATCGACCGGGCGATCGAGGTGTCGGGACTGGATACGTACGAATCCATTCGGGCATTTCTTAATAAATGACTAATTTTATGTGATGTGCCTGAAGTTGCACGCACGTTTTTACGAACGGGAAAAACGGCATGGAAAATCTGACAGGTAAATACGCGATTGTTACCGGAGCCAGCAGGGGAATCGGACGTGCGATTGCCGAGGACTTCGTTGGTCGCGGTATCAATGTCGCGTTGTTTTCCCGCAGTGTCCCGGATCGATTCGATGAACTTTCCGATCAGGCGCGCCGCGTCGGTGTCGTCTGTCTCCATCGCACCGTGGACGTGGCCGACGCGGAAAGTGTCCGGAGGGCGGTCGAAGGGGTTTACGGGGAATTCGAACGCATCGACATCCTCGTCAACAATGCGGGGATCACGCGTGACACGCTTTTGCTGCGCATGAAAGATGAGGATTGGGACGCGGTAATAAATACCAATCTCAAGGGAACGTTCTTGATGACGCGTGCCGTGACCGGGTACATGATGCGCCAGCGGTCGGGAAAAATTGTGAATATTTCCTCGGTCGTGGGACTGACGGGAAACGCGGGGCAGGTCAACTACGCCGCTTCGAAGGCCGGAATAATCGGTTTCACCAAGGCAACGGCCAAGGAGCTCGCCCCGCGCAACATCCAGGTCAACGCCGTGGCGCCGGGGTTCGTGGAGACGGAAATGACCGCCGGTTTGTCCGGTGCGCAGAAAGAACAGATTCTTGGCATCGTCCCGTTGAAGCGCGTTGCCGACCCGGCTGAAATAGCGGGGGTGGTTGCATTTCTTGCTTCGTCCCAGGCCGACTATATTACAGGCCAGGTTTTGTGCGTGGATGGTGGCATGGTCATGTAGCAGAAGAGTCCGGTTACTGTATAGATTATATACCATATTCATTATCTCACATTTTTCAAGGAGGTTTTATAAATGTCCGATGACATCGTCCAGAAGGTAAAAGAAATCATCGTCAGCAAGTTGGGAGTGGAAGCCAGCCAGATCACGGAAAGCGCATCCTTTACCAACGACCTCGGTGCGGATTCCCTGGATACCGTGGAACTGGTCATGGAATTTGAAAAGGAGTTCAATTTGACAATCCCCGACGAGGATGCGGAAAAAATCGCGACCGTCGGAGATGCGATTAACTACATAAAGGAACATCAGGCAGGCTGATGTCGAACGGTTCACGTGGACCGTTGCCGACCGTTATACCAGAGTAAAGGAATACAATGGACCGACGCAGGGTTGTAGTTACGGGAATGGGGGCGCTTTCCCCGGTTGGGCTTACTGCCCGGGAGACCTGGGAGAATTTGCTTGCCGGGGAGAACGGCATCGTGCCGATTTCCTCTTTCGATACTACGGAGTTCAAGACGAAGATCGCTGGCGAAATCAAGGGCTTCGATCCGACCCATTACATGGATGCCAAGGCTGCCCGTCGCATGGACCTCTTTACCCAGTACGCGATGGCGGCAGGCCGGATGGCGGTGGAGGATGCCGGGGTCGATTTTTCCGTTGTGAACCAGGAGCGAGTGGGTGTTATCGTCGGGAGCGGTATCGGAGGTATGTGGACGTACCACACGCAACAAGAAACGTTGTTCAAGGAAGGGTCACCGCGCCGGATCAGCCCGTTCTTTATTCCGATGCTTATCGCGGATATTGCCGCCGGTCGCCTTTCCATGGAATACGGCCTCAAGGGGCCCAACTATGCGACGACGTCTGCATGCGCGACCTCCGCGCATGCTATCGGCGATGCTTTCATTCTCATCCAGCGGGGCAATGCCGACATGATGTTGTGTGGAGGGGCGGAGGCGGTCATCTGTCCCATGGGTGTGGGCGGCTTCAATGCCATGCGCGCGCTCTCCACCAGGAACGATGAGCCCGAAAAGGCCAGCAGGCCCTTCGATGCCGAGCGGGACGGCTTCGTCATGGGGGAAGGGGGAGCGATCCTGATCCTGGAGGAACTGCATCACGCGATGGATCGTGGAGCGAATATTTACGCAGAAGTCGGCGGTATCGGATTCACCGCCGATGCCTACCACATCACCGAGCCCGCCCCCGGCGGGGAAGGGGCCGTTCGCTCCATGCGGCTGGCCATCGAGGATGCCGGGCTGACGCCGAACGACGTGGATTACATCAATGCTCACGGCACATCCACGTATTACAACGACAAAAACGAAACCGCCGCGATTAAAACGGTGTTTGGTGAGCGGGCCTACAAGATTCCCGTGAGTTCGACCAAGTCCATGATCGGGCATTTACTCGGCGCCGCCGGCGCCATGGAATCGATGGTCACGGTTGCATCGATCCAGGAAAGGAAAGTGCATCCGACGCGCAATTACGAAAACAAGGACCCGGAATGCGATCTGTGGTATGTTCCCGGTTCCGCGGTTGACGCCGACGTCAACGTCGCGCTGACAAATGCCTTCGGCTTCGGCGGCCACAACGTCACGCTTTTGTTCAAAAAATTCGAGGCATGACGCTATTCTGATTTGATCCTATGCTGCGCTTGTTACGACTACTTTTTCGGAGAAGAAAAAACCGGGGTGATCCCCCGGCCTTCGAGGTAAAGTCATCGGGACATGCGCTGCCGGTTTACCCCGACGAAGTCGTCATTGACAACGAATCGTTTTATCAACGCACGGGGTACCGGATACGGAATCAAAATTATTTCAAGCAGGCTCTCATCCATCGCTCGTACCTGCAACTTCTGGGCTCCGGGAGTTTGAAATCCAACGAGCGCCTAGAGTTTCTCGGCGACGCCGTTCTTAACTTCCTGGTGGCGGAGCACTTGTTCTACCGCTTCCGTGATGCAGCGGAAGGGAAGCTCACGAAAATCCGGTCGCAACTGGTCAAGCGCAGGGCTCTGGTGGAGTCTGCCCGGCGCATTCACTTGCGGGAATTCCTGCTGCTCAGCCCGAGCGCCACGCAATCGCTCAACACCGGCAGCGATTCGATACTGGCAGATGCGTTCGAAGCCCTGGTGGCGGCCGTCTATCTCGATGGGGGATATCAGGCGGCTCGTGATTTCGTGCGGCGCAACCTGGTGGCGGCGTTTGACTCGACACGCCTCACGAAGGACGACAATTTCAAGAGCCAGCTCCTGGAGTTCTCCCAGGCGCATTCATTCGGCATTCCCAAGTACGAGACAATCAAGGAAGAAGGGCCGGATCACAATCCCGTGTTCACCGTGGAAGTCTCGATCGGCGGGGTTTCCTGGGGACGCGGGCACGGGCCGAATAAGAAGGCGGCGGAGCAACGGGCCGCCCATCAAGCGCTCGAACGGTTTGAAAAAGAGCTGGCGCAAAAAGACAATACGCAAAGCTAATCCCGACCATCCATGCACATTCCTCTGCTTTTTGAAAAAAGTCGTTCCGGTCGCAAGGGCTACACTCTGCCCGCCCTGGACTTGCCGGAAAAAGACATTGTCGAACTGATTCCCGAACGGTTTTTACGCCGCGAGCCCGCCACGCTGCCCGAGCTGAATGAAGGCGAGGTGGTGCGGCATTTCACGAACCTCTCCCAGTTGAATTATCACGTTGACAAGGGATTCTATCCCCTCGGATCGTGCACCATGAAATACAATCCGAAGGTCAACGAAGCGGCTGCGAACATCCCGGGCTTTCGCGATGCGCATCCCATGCAGCCCGAAACGCTGAGCCAGGGCGCGCTCCAGCTCATGTACGAACTCCAGGAGCTGCTGGCCTCCATCACCGGTTTCGACGCGGTCAGCTTGCAGCCTGCGGCGGGAGCACAGGGCGAGCTGACCGGTGTCCTGGTAATGAAAGCGTATCTTGCGGCCTCGGGGATGGGAGGGAAGCATAAAATCCTCATCCCGGATTCCGCGCACGGTACGAATCCCGCCAGCGTCGCCATCGCCGGGCTGACCCCGGTGGAGGTGAAATCCAATTCCGACGGCATGGTGGACATCGACGACCTGCGGGATCACCTGGATGATGCCGTCGCCGGCATGATGATCACCAATCCCAATACGCTTGGTATTTTCGAACGCAACATCACGACGATCGCCGAGCTGGTCCACGGCGCCGGCGGGTTGATGTACCTGGACGGGGCCAACCTGAACGCACAGATGGGCATCGTGCAACCGGGGCGGATGGGCTTCGACGTGATGCACATTAACCTGCACAAGACGTTTTCGACACCCCACGGTGGCGGCGGGCCCGGTTCCGGCCCGGTGGCCGTCAGCGAAAAACTCGCGCCGTTTTTGCCCGTTCCGCTCATCGTCAAAGAGGGGGATCGCTATTGCCTGGATCACGACCGTCCGCAATCGATCGGCAAGGTGCATTCATTTTACGGCAACTTCGGGATATTCGTGCGTGCGTACGCCTACATCCGGATGAACGGAGCGAAGGGGCTGCGGCGCGTGAGCGAAGACGCCATCCTCAACGCCAATTACCTGTTGAGCAGGTTGAAAGGAACCTTCAAGCTTCCGTTTCCCGAGACGCCGATGCACGAGTTCGTCCTGTCCGGGGATTACCAGAAAGAGAAGGGAGTGAAAACGATGGATATCGCCAAGCGCCTCCTTGATTACGGCTTTCACGCGCCAACGATTTACTTTCCCTTAATCGTTCACGAAGCATTGATGATCGAACCCACGGAGACGGAAACACGCGAAGCGCTGGACGCGTTTGCAGACGCCATGCTGGCGATTGCCCGCGAGGCGGAAGAAAGCCCGGACCTCGTCAGGGAAGCCCCGCACTCGACGCCGGTCAGGCGGTTGAACGATGCATTGGCAGCGCGTCGCCTGAACATTGTGTTTAAAGAGGAAGGAACGGAGCATGACGGATAACAGCATAAAGGAAATACTCGAAACGGCGAAAACCATCGCTGTGGTGGGGATCTCCGCGAAACCGCACCGGGACAGCTACGGTGTGGCGAAGTATCTCATCAACGCGGGATATACGGTTATTCCGGTGAACCCGATGCTTTCGGAATGGGAAGGACTTCCATGTTACCCGGAGCTGAGAAGTATTCCAAATCCGAGCGTTGACATTGTCGACGTTTTCCGGGCCCCGGAACATGTGCCGGAAATCGTTTCCCAGGCGTATGCCATCAGGGCAAAGACCCTCTGGCTGCAACTCGGAGTGTCGAACGCGGTCGCGGAAGAAGACGCGCGCAAGTCCGGTATGAACGTGGTTTCCGACCTTTGCATTAAGATCGAGCACATGCGTTTGCTGGGAGCTTAACGTCGAATTGCAAGCATACGGATTCGTTTATTATGAGAAAGGCGGGTATGTGCCCGCCTTTCTCGTTTCACGGTTAAGTCAGACCGTTACTTGGCCAGGAGCATCTTGCGGCTCATGACATGACCATTGGTCTCGAGCCGGTAGATGTACATTCCGCTCTGAAGGCTCCCGGCAAAAAATGGCGCCTTGTAGGAACCCGCCGGAAGGACGTCATTTACCAGCGTTGCCACTTCCCGTCCCATCATGTCGAACACTTTCAACGAAACGCGCCCGGCTTTCGGAACGGTGTACGGGATGATGGTCGACGGATTGAAAGGGTTCGGATAGTTCTGCCCAAGACTGAATGCACCGGCGGCGCCTGGCGTATCCTCGACACCCACCGTAACGTCCACGACATCGGTTACAAAGAACAGATCTGATGGCGCCAGGTCGTCGTCGTCTCCGACATCGCCAAAGCCCCAGATGGTGTACAGAAAATACAACCGGTTGTCATCATCCACGTACGGCGCGATCTTGGTATGCTTTTCGTCGATTGTCGGCGTGCGCGTTATCCGCTTCCCTGTCCATCCGCCGCTCGCGGTGTTGCTCCGTATGTCATAACCGGCGGTGTACACGTCGTGGATCGTGTCGCGGACAAGTATTGGCAACTGCTGCTGGGGATCGTAGCGTACAAACTTGAACAGGGAGTCCGTGTCGATCCATTTTGCCCACAGCTTGTAGCCGTCGACGCTTTTCGCCCACTGATGTTCATTGTAAATACTGAACTTGGGTTGGGGCTGGCCGAGAGGTGTCCTCCCGATATTGGCGAACCGCTGTACCCAGGGGTTATTGATGTACGCAAGGCCGCGGAATTCCCACTTGCGAGTTTTGTCCATGCGCACTTCGCCGACAAAGGTGCTGTCAAGCGGGAAGAACGAGTCGCTGGTGATCGTGATCAGGAAATGCGGATCGGCGTTGGCGTCCAATACCATGTCGAAGCTTGGATACATGAATCCGGTGGTGGCGTCAAAGGGAACGTCATAGCGCAGGTCGGTCATGGTCGTAAATTGCACTTGTGACCACGTGCTTCCGCCGTCCGTGGAGGAAGTCATACCCAGGCGATTATTGATAAAGGAAAACCGTCCGCTTTCGACAAGGATGCCTAAGAATCCGACGGTCATGACTTTGCCGTCCGGCGAGATATCCAGCTTGGCCGAGTAAACCTGGTATCCGTCCGGTAACGGCGGCATGATCGCGGGCATGGCCAGGAGGCTCCAGCTTTTACCTTTATCGGTGGATTTAAAGATGTAGTACTCATTCAACGCATTGCCAGTGCCCGGGTCGATCCCTTCCACGATGGAATACAAGTCGCCGGTGATCAAATTGACGACCGGATCATAAGCGATCAACCAGTTTGGTGGAGTAGGCAGTTTTCCGCCGGTAAAAGTTGTCCCACCAAAGATGCTGCTGGCGAAAAGCAGGTCTTTCCAGCTTGTTTCGAGGTTGGACCACAAAGCGGCGACCTGAACGTTGGCGGGGTCGGTGCTCTTGGACGGGTTCGAGAGCATGATACTTGGGTGCCGGGCCGTGAGCATGCCGCGGGAATTCGGAAACGACTGGTTGATCGTTCCCAACTCGTTACTCCATGTAACACCTTTATCCGTAGAAGTTTTGTACGTCAGCGAACCATTGCCGGGCACGGGGCGGTTGGCGCGATAGATGACAGCCATGGCTCCGGAAAACGGATCGTACCAGATCTGCCGCGTATGCGGATTGATGGCGGTATAGGCATTGATCATTTTTCCGACCAGTTTCGCGTCCGCGGCGATACCGGTTGGATTTGCGTTATGCTCTGCGGTGTATTCTCGGGGTGCTGTACTCAAGTCGCGTTCCATGTACCAGTATTTCGCATCGATCGACATGGATGCTTCCGGAACGCGGGTGTTGACCTGCCCCTGAACCGCGGAAACGAACATTGCTGTCGCGAAAAAGGGAATCAGGATACGGGTAAAAACCTGTCTCATAAAGGATCTCCTGTAGGATATGTAGAAATGCTGGATATCAAACTTGAAGTCGACCGGAGGTGGACTCGGTGCGCAAGACGGTTACGTAAAAAACCGCCTTGGGATTCAACGCTGCGTTTCTTTATCGTTCGTACACTGAAATGAACAACCAGCGCAGGTACCATCCGTATGGTACCTTGTAGTAAATCTCAATATACATTGCAGTAAAAGGGTTTGCAAGAGAGGAGTGCGGCAATCTTTTTTCGTGTTGTTCCCGGCCCGCGTGTTGAAAAAAGCCGTGCAGGGAATACGTCGTGCACGGCTTTGAAGGGTATTGCCGAACAGCTTTTAACGAAGAAGAAGCATTGTTCGGGTAACCGAGTGCCCGTTCATGCGCAGGCGGTAAAAATAGGGGCCAGATGGCAACGCGCCGGCTTCGAAACGAACGACGTGGCCTCCCCTGTCGTTCTCTCCATCCACCAGCGTCTTGACCAGCCGTCCCAACGGATCAATCACTTCCAGCACCACGTGACCGCGTTCCTCAAGAGCATACGAGATCATCGTGGCGTTGGTCTTGGCGTCCGAACCGACGCCGAACGGATTCGGGAAGTTTTGTTCCAGGTTGAAGGAAATCGGCGAAAGCTTCTGTTCGACTGCTACGGGGGTATTAACGCGCACATCCTTGACGTACCACACGGTGTTGTCTGCGTTGACCGGGTCGCCGTCCGGGTAATCACCGTAGCCCCATTCGGTGAAGATTACATGCATCTCGCCGTTATTGCCCGCGAAATGGGCCAGCTTGGAATACTTCGCGGCGACGTCTGTCTGGGTGGTGACCTTTTGCGGGAGCGACCAGCCGCCACCGTACGTGTTACTGCGAATATCCCTTCCCGCAACCCAGATATTCTGGATCGTGTCATTTAGCAGGGCATTGTTGCGCACGTACGGGAACTTCCAGGTCGAATCACAATCTATCCACTTGGCATACAATTTCAACCCGATAATGTCGCGGGCCCAGTGAGGTTCATTGTATATGGTTTCGTAGATTTCAGCCCCGTTCGAAAGCCTGATGGAAAAAGCGCCGCGACGTACGACGGGCTTCCGGATACGAGCGATCAGGTTCATCTGCCACTCGCCATTCTTGCGGGTGACTTCACAGATATACGTGCTATCGTTGTGTCCCGGCACCAATTCGTTGTTTGTGGGGGTCTCGTCAAACGGATTGAATGGGTTGAGGTCCGTTGTTGCGGTGACGAGAAAATGCGGTTCATTCTGACTGTCGTAAATCACGTCGAGGTTCAGACCGAGGCGAGGATTGTGCTCCATGGGAGAGGGGCGGTCGGGAATCTCGTTCAAGGAGACGTACTCCGGGCTGAAGCTCCACGTCACGCCCCCGTCGGTAGATTCCACCCAGGCGATGCGATGGTTCTCGCTTAAGTACATGACGCTGTTTTCAACGATATCGGCCGAAATGTACGCCATGATCATGTGCGTGCCGTCTGGTGAAACATCGGCGCTGAGTGAATAGGCCGAGTTATTCGACGGAACCTGGTTTGTCGTCCAGGCGGGCATGAAATTGGGATCCAGCGCCGACCAGGATGCACCCGCATCCGTGGATACCACGACAAGATATTCGCGGCTTCCCATGCCCGTAGATGGGTCGACCCACTGGATGAACGTGATAAGCCGCTTGTTGATGTAATCGGGTACAACTTGCATGGGAATGAGCCAGTTTGGTGGGGATGGCCATTTGCCGTAAACCGGGTTCTTTGAACCGAACCCGGCCGACATGTTGTGAACTTCGCCCCACGTTGTCGTGGAACCGTAGTTCATCACCTGCGGCCACAGCAGGGAGACCGTGACATCTCCGATATTTCTTGATTGACCGGGGTTGGAGAGAAAAACCTCGGGATAGCGCGGCGAACTCAAACCGGAGGGGTTCGTCTGTCCGGCGGCCACGTTTGTTCCCTTGCCCGTCCAAGTTACTCCGCCGTCGCTGGAATAGCGCACGTAGAGTGAATTACCGTTTCCCTGCGGGCTGCGATCGTTGCCACGGAAGACGACCGCGACCGAGTTCGTCGCGGGATCGCACGCGATCTGGCAGCGGTTCTGACCGAGCGTGCAGTACGTGTTTGCCATTTTTCCAATTTCGAACAGGTCGTTTGTGACAACCGGTTCCCGCTTCTTCGGGTTTTTCATGGAACCCCGAGGGATTTCTACCGGATGAATGGAAAGATCGAGAACGGTTTGCCGGTCTTCGGTTCCCTGCACCGGCTGCGAGGGGTCCACGCTGACAAGAATCCTCCTGCTCTGTGCTGATACAGAGATCGACAAAGCGAGAATCAATAATACTGCGTATCTCATTGCCTTCATGGTATCCTCCTGGATTTGATGTCTTTTAGAGTTCCTTGACAATAGTCGATACCGAGAAAACCCGGTTGCGCGGTACGTATCACGACTTGTCGGGCAATGCGGCTGTTCAACCGATCTCGCATCCTCGACCGCGTTTATGGCCGGGTTCGGGAAAGTCCCTCGGTGTCGTTTCGGCTGGTCAGGTCAGCGCAAGCGGCGGATGTAGGCATCGACGTTGTACGTCACGCGAACAAGCTGAAGGTACCGCTTGGCGTCTTCCTCCTTTCCAAACGGCCCGACCTGGACCCGGTACCATTCCTCGCCGTCACGGCGTGTAACGGAAATAAAAGCGGGGAGACCTCCTTTTTGCTGGAGTTTTTCTGCTTCGCGGTCGGCGGTCCTGGGGTCGGAGTAGGCGCCCACGGAGATAGCCCATCCACGGGTTGGCTCCGAGATGTATTTTGGAATATACGTGCCCGCTTCAGCCGGTGCACGGACACCGGTGGATGTGCTTTGGGCCGGACGGGGCAATGGCGGCGCGTGACCCGGTTTGAGCACGCTGTCCACGAACGCTTCCGATGGTATGGCGGCTCCAAGTTTTGCCTTCAATTCCAACGCTTGCCGGCGGGATTGCAGCGGGCCCAACCGTACACGGTAGTAGGTGGCACGTTTTGACTCGATGAAGTGACTTTCCACGACCGCGGGAAGGCCCTGGGATGCAAACGTCGCCTTTTGTTTCTCCGCGTTCTTCATATCTCTCCATGAACTGACCTGGAGATAATATTCGTACAGCGATTCCACCGGCGTCTCCTTGCCAGTCGTGGCGTCCTTCGTGGTTTCGGCAGTAGGGGGTATTTCCGTCTTTTGCGTCTCGAACAGCGAATCGACATACGTGAATGCCTTCGGCAACCATCCCACGTACCAGGTGGTTACCAGCAAGACCGCTAACAGGATGAGGACGATCCAGAACCAGGCGAATCGTGAACGGGACCGTTGCTTCTCCTTGATTTCCCGGATGGCGGCAACCTCGGTCGGTATTTCCTCTTCCCGGATTGCTCCATCCTCCGCACCGGGTACAGGGACGCTCTCTTCCGAAAGTTCCGTAGTCACCCCGCTATCCAGCACGTCGGTTTCACGCAGTGCTTGGTCCACCGGAGCTTGTACTGGCGGTTCTGCCTCTTCCTCGGACTCGGGTGCCGGTTCGCGTGGAAGTTTTCCCTCGAAACCCGTTGCCACTTCCCGATCCGGTTCTTCTTTAAAGTCCTCCATATCCCTTGGCGGTTTTTTCCCCGGCTCGGGTTCTACGCGGGGTATACCCCCGGGGGCTACATCGGAAGCGATGGGTGCACTCGTTCCTCGTTTCAACGGCTTCACGGGCTTTTCCGGCTTGATCTCCTTTTTGACCCCTCGTACCTCTTTCAGAATGTCTGCCCGTAAAGACTCCGGGTCGGCAAACGGGTCGCGCGAGCCCGGCTCGGTGGGCATATCGTCGGGTTCCGAAATACGTATGCGTGCGCTGCTGTCCTTCCCTGGAGCGCCGGGTGGGGAATCACTGTGCGCCGGTGTTTCCTCTTTTTCAGCAAGGTGGTTTTTCCTGCCGGGCGGCGTTGCGGGTGGGTGCTGTTTTTCCTTTTTTGAAGACGGGACGTGGAAGGGGCGTCGTTCGGGAACCGGGAGAGAGAAAGGATCCAGGTCGGCCGGGTCATGCCGCAGGTCGGGGGACTCCAGGGGATGAAGGGGTTTAAAGACGTCCTGGGGCACGTGTTCTTCCTCTTCGGCTTCTTGCCGCTTTGTCTTTTCGGGTGGAAGCGAAGGCGCGGCAAGGCTGCCCGGTACCGGTTTCCGGTGCTTTCGTCTTTCATCTCCGGCAAGATTGAACTTCGGCACGACCTATTTTCCGTATGCTGTTGGCGACTCAGTAAACGGTTATCTGCTTGATTTTTCTTTCGATGCTCTTTCTGATCTTGGAGCGCGGGTTCAGTTCCAGGTAGCGTCGGAAATTTGCCAGGGCTTTATCCAGCACGTTGAGCTTGATGTACACGTTGCCCAGGGTTTCGTACAGGTCAGCGCGCGTGGGTTCGATGGCGATGCCTTCCTTGAGGATGTTTTCGGCGTCGCCGTACTTGCCGACGTTCAGGAGATGACGCCCCAGAATCAGGCGTGCGTCATTCTGCATGGGATCAATTTCGATGGCGTTGGTCAGGTCGATGATCCCCTGGTCCCTGGTTTTTTCGGAATATAACTCGCGTCGGCCCTTGCTGGTCAATGCCGCGGCTTCCTTTACCTTGTCATAACCGATGGAATCGTAAATAACATAGCGCATGTGTTCCGCCACGAAATCCAGTACGAGGGTGTACCGTTCCACCATGTTTTTCTTGGAGATGGAACCCGCGCCCGGTTCGTAAACGCGGTACGTTACGTACATCTCGTTCCTGTCGTCAAAGTTCAGGTCGGCGAAACCTACCTGGGCCCGAGTGACCACGCGCTTGCCGTCTTTGAGACCATCCTTTTGGACCCATGAAATAAGGGGCATGAGCGTTCCCCGCACGACGGCGAATATCGAGCCCTTGGATTCCTTGGCTCCGTCGGGGAGCGTATAATCTCCCTCCACGTACATTTGAATTCCCTTGTCCAGGTTCTTGATGGGGCGCATGCGCGCTTTCCCCGGCATGACCTTGAAGCCGTCCTTGAACGTGTACCTGGGGCCGGGGTCTTCACTGACCAGGATCAGGGCGTTGCACCCGGCCTCCTCGACGCCGCTGTGGTAGAGCAGGAATAACTCTGAATTCCCATCTTCGTCGAAGTCGGCCTCGAAACCGGCCCCGGAGTTCTTGGCGTCAGGTTTAAGGCAGACCAGTTCACCGTTCGCGCCTTGCTCGTATTCCTGGAGAGCGCTGTAGAGGAAACTCGCTTGCACGGATTTTTTCGGCAGCGCATTCGGTTTCATGCAATATGGTTCGATACCGAAATGAAGCTGGGCGGGAGAAACCTGGCTGAAAATCGCGAAGGCTGCGATAAGGGCGGGAAGAAAAAGAGAGCGTTGCATAAGCGTTGGCCGATTCATGATACGGGACAAGTATAGTCGATGGAAATTAGTGTCTGCGGCAGTGACATGCAATTAAATATTCTGAAATCGTTCGTTTTGTTCCGGTCGCTTTCGCGGTTGATTCTGGACGTAGTGTAACCTACATTTCAGAAGATATCTTGATGGAGAATACATGCAACAATTTCATGAACTCGCTCACGATTCCACGTCCGGCGCCACGGAGTTGATCCAAAGGATGCTGGGCATCGTGGAATCGCTGGTATTGGCCGGTCAGGTGGGAAAAATCGAGGAAGGCCTGGCTTACTTGCAGAGTTACCAGCTCAGCATGCCGTCGCTGCACGCGGTGGTCAATACCTTGCAACGTGATCTTCTCCCCCTGGCACGCAATCCGAAGAAGGCAACCGAGGCGCTGGAATTCATTGCGTCGTTACAACAAATTCTCGACGATTCGGAAAAGGCTATCGCGCGTAACTTCCTCAAGGTGCTCCAGGAGCCGGTCAAGGTATTAACATTCAGCCGGAGCAGTACGGTTGTAGGCGCACTACGGAACGCCCATGAAGCGGGGAAGATATCGCATCTCCACGTGTTGGAATCGCGCCCTCTCCTGGAAGGCGTCAAGACCGTCAGGGATTGCGCGTCGTGGGGAATTCCGTGTACGTTGGCCGTGGATGCGGCGGTAGGTGAACTCGTGCAGCAGGTCGATTGTGTCATCATCGGGGCGGACGGCAT
>JAJRXL010000392.1 GCA_024276335.1 Bacteroidota bacterium | reverse complement strand
GGGATCGTCAATCGCATAAAACAACTCCTTGTCTTTGTAAAGCATCGCCACGCGCCGTAGAGAAACGCGCGCGCATGATATGATTATGAAAAGATACACCGCATAAACGGGAAAGACGTGCCGCTCTCCTGCTCCTCCCTGCTGTGCTGCGTATGTTATGTATCACGGTGAAAAGAAAACGTCAAAAAGAAAACGTTAATATGAACCGGACAATCTATGTACAATGTGCTGAAAACCGCCTGCGTACGCAAGCATCCCGACGCGCGTCACTCGACACCGTGCCCGGATCGATACGTGGGACGTGGTCAGTCTCTTCGTTCAATAATGACGGTCGCCGTCACGTGATCGCTGGCCTGGGAAATAGAGAGCAGGATGTTCCGTTCGATGACCTGCTCCCGCAATTCGTTGTGCAACCGGAAGAACGGTTTTCCCTGCTCGTCCTTCATGACCTCCGCGTCGCACCAGCGAAATCGCCCCGTCCATCCCGTACCCAGCGCCTTGGACAGAGCTTCCTTTGCCGCGAACCGTGCCGCAAGGTGATGGTACGGCCGCGCCCGCCCGAAACAGTATTCCTGCTCCTGCCTGGTGAATACCCTGTCCAGGAACCGCTGCCGGTACTGGTCGGCCAATCGATGGACGCGCTCCACTTCTTCGATATCCACACCGAGCCCGACGATCATCGTTACGTTCCGTCCCCGTCGTCGGAAGGACCGGCCAGGATATCGAGCAACTGCCGGATATCGGTCAACTCGTAATCGGCGTTGGCGTGCTCTGTTTCGAACGTATCGCCGTAGCGCGCAAAGGCTGTCTTCATCCCGACTTTCGCCGCGCCCACGATATCGCGGTCCGCCCAATCGCCCACCATGAGTGACTGCGTAGGCTCGACCCCGAGCAGGGAAAGGATTTTCCGGAACGGCTCCGGGCTGGGCTTGCGTACGCCGCTGTCTTCGAACGTCACAACGGCGTCGAAGACGTGATGGAGCTGGAGGTAGCACAGGCGCAGCCAGGCTTCGAGTTGGGGAGCGTCGGAAACGATCCCGAGCTTGTATCCCCGCTTGGCAAGTTCGTACAGCGTCAGGTGCACGTGGGGATATGGCACGAGGGCCGCTTCCCGCGCCCGCCGGTAGCCGATGATCCCGGCGGCAAGGATCTTGTAATCGACCTCGCCCAGCATCCGCGTCAGTAACGTGTTGAACACCCGCTGGTACTCGATTCCCTCCTGGCGATAAATTTCGTCGATGTTGGCTTTCACCTCTTCGAATGTCGCGAGAAGCCCCGCGTCCACCATGGCCCTGATCGCGGCCTCGACGGCGCGGTTTTTCATGGCCATGAAATCCACCAGGGTATTGTCAAGATCGAAAACGACTGCGCGAATCATGATTATGCAAAGTATTAATTTTCTATCACAAGACCATCGTGGGCAAACGCGATGTTTTCCGGCAGCAGCGCCGAGTCGCGCGCGTGGAGGACGTCGTGCGTCATGTGTGTGAAAAAAGTCCTCCGCGCCCCGATCCGTTCGGCAGCGCGTATTGCTTGCTCGATGTTGAAGTGCGTCGGATGCTCCCGGTGGCGCAGGGCATTCAGAACGAGCACCTCCAGGCCGCGCAACGCCGCGTACGATTCCTCGGGAATACGGCTGGCGTCCGTGACGTAGGCAAAACCCCCGATGCGATAGGCGAAGATTTCCAGGCGACCGTGCCGCACCGGGATAGCTTGCACTGCCGTCCCATCGAGCATGAATTCGCCGGGCGCGACCTCGTGCAGCGAGACCAGCGGAATTCCCCCACCCATCTGGACGCTCTCGTCGAAAGCGTACCGGAACGATACCCGGATCTCGTCCAACGTCGGTTTCGAACCGTAGCACTCGACCGGTCCGCTCTGGATATGATTGAACTGGCGGAGATCGTCGAATCCCCCGATATGGTCAAAGTGGTAGTGGGTGTACAACACTGCGTCGATTCGCTCCGGGCACGCGCGCAGCATCTGCTGCCGAAAATCCGACGAGGTATCGAGCAGGATCGTCTTCCCATCGACCTCGACCAGGGCGGAGGGCCGGAGACGCTTGTCCCGCGGATCGGGCGAGCGGCAGGTATCGCAGGCGCAACCGATAACCGGAACTCCCTGCGACGTACCGGAGCCCAGGATTGTGCATCGCAGCGTCACGCCGTCGACCGGGTCATTTCCTCTTCGATGAACTCGCGCACGGCGGGTTTCATGAACACGCCGTCGATGCCGATTTCTCCCAGCGCCCGCGCCAGCACCGCCACCCGCTTTTCGAGCGGAAAGCGCTTATTGATGACGATGAGCCGACGTTCGCGCAAGATGCAGGCGCCGCCTTCGAAATCACCGCGCTCGAACCGTACGTCGAACTCCAGCGACTGGCAGACCTGGCGCAGTTCCTCGAGCAGGAGCTCTTTCGCTTTATTCTTTTTCATTGCGTCTCATTGGTTTCGATGGTTCCGGGCTCTTTCCGGAAGGGTTTCCAGATGACCAGCACCAGCGCAGAAAAATAGCTCAACAACGCGATCACCGGCAAACCGCCCAGGGCGCCGATGCGATGCGCAAGCGTCTTTCGCAATCCCACGCTGTAGCTCGTGTACTCCTGGAGGCCTTTTTCGTGTATGATCGACATGGCACTTCGCCAGTCGAGGATGAAATCCACGTCGAGATACGCGGTGAATATTTCCACCGGCACGAACATGAAGAACAGGATCAATGCGGCCATCAGCCACCCGTTATCCTTCAAACGC
>JAJRXL010000391.1 GCA_024276335.1 Bacteroidota bacterium | reverse complement strand
TTCAGTGAGGTGTGTTCAGGGAATGATGCCCCGTTCCCGCAGTATTGCAATTGAATCAACGGCGAGTCCCGCCTCCCGCAGGACGGCATCGGTGTGCTGGCTGTACCGCGGCGCGAAGGAAAGCTCCTGGACGCCGTCTTCCAGGTCCACCGCCGGGGGCGGAAGGTGGACGGTGCGACCGTCCGGCATCCTGGTGAATTGGAGCTTCGTTTTCAAAGCTTCCATCTCCCGCACCTGGTACACGGTGTGGATAGGCGCGTGCGGCACTTTCGCTTCTTTCAATGCCCGGAGAAGGTCCGCGCTGGCGTACCGCCGTGTTGCTTCCGCCATCTCCCGGTGAATCGCTTCCCGCTCCCCGTGACGCCCGGCGTTGGTCTTACGGCTCTCCCTCCCGAGGGATGAAAACCCGGGTATCGTGACCAGGCGCTCCCACTGTACGTCATTTCCGATGGCGACAAACACGTAGCCATCAGACGTAGGATAGGTGTTGACCGGGATGAATTTCCGGTGCTCGTTGCCGCAACGCGTCACCTCGGAAGGATCGCAATCGAAATCGATCAGGGGCAGGGTAGTGATAAGCCACGAGGCGGCCGCCTGCAACATCGACACGTGGATGGCCTTGCCCGTTCCCGTTTCCGCTTTCTCCGCGAGAGCCAGGCATACGTTGGCGTACACCTCGTCGCCTGCTTTCAGATCGATAATGGGGATGCCGGACAAGGTGGGGGGACCGTCGGGGAAGCCGGTGACTTCCATGTAGCCGGCCATGGCCTGGAGGGCGGGATCGTATCCAGGAACGTTCGGATAGTCCGGACCCATGGCGGAGATTCCCGCCCAGATGATACCCGGCTTGACGGACTTCAGCGTTTCATAGTCGATCCCCAGTTGCTTGTACCGGGCGGGCAGCGTGTTGCAGCAGAATATATCGACGTCCAATTCCCGGATGATGCGCCGGAGGAGCGAGCGCCCTTCTTCTTCCTTCAGGTTGAGGGCGATGGCTTCCTTGCCCACGTTGGGTGCGATGAAGTACGAACGCCGGTCGTCGTCTGCCACCTTTTCGCCGATGTAGCGGTTGGGGTCGCCCGGGAGGGCTTTCCCGTGCGGCGTGGCTTCCAGACGAATTACCCGCCAGCCGAGTTGGGCAAACCGCAACGTGGCGTAGCTCAGGGACAGGGCCTGCTCCATGCTGAGCACGGTGTGCTTCATGCCCCGTTCCCTCCCGCTTCCCGCAGCCGCCGCAACACCTTCTCCGGCGTAAGCGGGAGCTCGTAGAACCGCACACCGGTGGCGTTGTACAAGGCGTTGGCAATCGCGGCAGAGATGCAAATTGCGGGCGCTTCCCCGATGCCCTTCGCCCCCGCCGGTCCTTCCTTGTCCATGGTCTCGATGAACGTCATGTCAATCTCCGGAACCTCGGGCGCGGTGATCAGCTTGTAATCGCGGAAGGAGGGATTCATCACCTTCCCGTTTTCGACAACGAGATTTTCCGTTGTGGCGTAACCGATACCCATAACGATACCACCTTCGACCTGGCCCTCGATTCCCATCTGGTTGATGACACGGCCCACGTCGTGGGCGGCGGTCACGCGCAGTATCCGCACAACCCCGGTCTCGGTATCCACCTCCAGCTCAACGACCTGTGTGCCGAAAGCATACGTGGCGGACACGTCGCCTTTGAACTCCTTGTCCTGCATCATGCTGGGCGGCTCGTAGTACTCCGAGGTCATCACGATGTCGTTCTTCGTGCTGAAATGCAGTGACCTGATGAGCTTGCCCAGGTCCATCAGGGCCTCGCCGTCCTCCGCCCGGACCACCTGCCCGCCCCGGAGGTCCAATTGTCCGGGAGCAAGGTCGAATTTTTCACTTGCCACCTTCAATAATTTCATCCTGGCCTTGCGCGCGGCCAATTGCGCCGACTTCCCCGCGATGAACGTCGTCCTGCTGGCGTGCACGCCGACGTCCCATGGTGTGATCTCGGAATCATTGTTGATGACGCTGATCGAACCGATAGGGAGACCGAGCTCTTCGGCCACGAACTGGGCGATGACCGTCTCCGATCCCTGGCCGATGTCGGTCGAACCCGTCATGACCGTGACCTTGCCGAAGTCGTCCACCTTCAGCATCGTGCCACACCCGTCGGTGCGGTATATTTTCGCGCCGCCTCCCACGTGCAACAGCGAAGCAATGCCGACACCTCTTTTTACCGGCCCTTCCTGCCCCGACTTGTAGGCAGGATGTTTTTCCCGGAACCCACTCTTCTCTGCCGCCGTCGTCAGGCAGTCACGGAAACCGCAGGTATGAAAGCGCATTCCCTGGGGTGTGGTTTCGCCTTCCTCCTGGGCGTTCCGAAGCCGGAATTCCAGCGGGTCTATCCCCAGCGCTTCCGCCAGCTTGTCCATGTGCGTTTCCACCGCGTAGGTAGCCTGGAGATTCCCGTAACCGCGGAAGGAGCCGCTGTACGGGTTGTTGGTGTATACCACCGTCGTCTTGTACAGGCAGTGCGGCACCCGGTACAACGACGACACGGTTTGCATGATCACGAATGGCGTAGTCGCGCCCCACGAGGTGTAACCGCCATTGTCGTGCACCGTGTGCACTTCGCGGAACGTCAGTGTCCCATCTTTTTTCGCGCCGCCCCGGATCGTAAGCTCGACCGGCTGCCGCGTAGGCGAAGCGACTAACTCTTCCTCCCGGGTAAAAACCATCTTGACCGGGCGCCTGGAGACCCGGGCGAGGAAGATGCAAATCGGCTCGAAAGGATAAATGTCCAGCTTGCTTCCGAACGCGCCGCCGATCACGGGCTGAATCACGTGGATCTTCTCGGGCGGAACCCCGATCACGGGAGAAATATCCTTCTTGTACATGAATGGAATCTGTGTCTGGGAATACACGACCAGGTTCCCTTCAGAATCGAAGTTTGCAATTATTCCACTTACTCCCATGCAACAGTGCGTCACGTAATGCAGCTTGACCTTTTCCTCGAGGATGACGTCGGATTCTTTCTCGCCTTCGGAAATGTCGCCGTGGCTGTACTCGAACGTGAAGGGAATGTTGTCCGGGTGCTTATCGTGTATCACGGGCGCGCCTTCCTTGAGCGATTCCGCGGGATCGAACACGGCGGGCAGGTCCTCGTACTCGATCTTGATCAGCCGGAGGGCTTCCTCCGCGATCTCCTCCGTTTCGGCGGCCACTGCGGCGATCTCGTCGCGGATGCAACGCACCTTGTCGCCCTTCAACGGCGGATTGTCCCTGCCGATACCCAGCGGAACGTTGGGCGTGTCGGCTGCGGTGATAACCGCGTGGACACCGGGAAGAGCCTTGGCCGCGCTCACATCGATGTTAAGGATGCGGGCGTGCACCCGATCCGTACGAAGAATCTTTCCGAACAGCATACCCGGCAGCTCGATGTCCTGGAGATACCGCGCTTCGCCGGATACCTTCGGAGGTGCATCGAGCTTGGGTACCCGCTTCCCGATAAGCGTTTCCTTGGCAATAACAGTCATGATATTTCCTCGCTGCTGGTTTCGTGCAGGGCGGAAGCGATGGTGTCGACGATTTTCCTGTAGCCCGTGCACCGGCACAGGTTGCCCTCAATTCCCCGACGGATTTCCTCGACCGTCATACCAGAGCGCCGGTTGAGCAGAGCGGTTCCTTGCATGATCATGCCCGGGGTACAGAAGCCGCACTGCACCGCGCCCTGCTGAACGAAGGCTTTCTGCAACGGGTTCAGACCTTCGTCCGTTCGCAGGCCCTCGATCGTGATCACCTCCCTGCCGTCGCAATCGACGGCGAACATGAGGCAGGAATTCACGGACACGCCGTCCACGATGACGGTGCAGGCCCCGCACTCGCCTTCGCCGCAACCGAGCTTGGTCCCGGTGAGATGAAGCACGTCGCGCAGCATATCGATGGCGCTGAGGTGCACCGGCACGGAAGCCCGGACGGGTTTGCCGTTTAATGTAAACCGAATGCTATGAAGTACTGACATCGTTGAGTATCCTCGTGGTGAGTGTTCGTACAAGCTCCCGGCGGTACCAGGCGCTGGCCCGCACGTCGGAAATAGGCGAAATATCCTCCTGTGTCGCTTCGCTCGCCTGCCGGATGGTGTCGGAAGTGAGCAGCTTGCCTTCCAGCGCTGCCTCCGTATTCCTTCCCCGAACAGGCACAGGCGCGACGGCGCCGAAAGCCGCCCTGACCCGGCGCAAGGTGCCGTTCTCTTTCACACCGGCTATACCCACCGAGACCACGGAGATATCGAGGGCGGGGCGGGTGCCGAATTTGACGAAACGGGCGGTGAATCCTTCACCCGGAACCGGAAACCGTATTGCCGTCAGGATCTCTCCGGGTTCACGCTGCGTCTTGCCGGGGCCGGTGAAGAACTCCTCTAACGGCATGGTGCGCGTGCCGACCGCCTCACCGTTCCACGAAGCCAACTCCACGACGGCGCCGAGCAGGAGCAGGGGAATGATCATGTCACCGGCCGGGGACGCGTTGCAGATGTTTCCTCCGATCGTGGCGCTGTTCCGGACCTGATCGGAGGCGAAATGATCTGCCGCCTGGGACAGAACCGGCGCCGCTTTGCGAAGAACAACGTCGTTCAAGACATCGGTAACCGTCGTCAGGGCGCCCAGGCGAATACCGCCGTTCTCCCTGCTGACACCACGGAGTTCCGGCACCTGTTTCAGGTTGATAAGTGTGGACGAGAACGACCGTGCGCCCGTGCGGGTCTGCGGCATGAGGTCGGTGCCTCCCGCCAGGAACGTCACATCGCCCTCGGCTGCGGCCCTGACAGCCTCATCAAGACTGTCCGGAACCAAGTATCGCTTGATATCATGCATGGTATTTCCGATTTAAAACAGAATTGGTTCCTCGTACCGGCCGTACACATCGACCAGGCACTTCGTGATTTCCCCGGTGGTCGCGTACGCCTTGACCGCCTCCACGATGGCGGGCATGACGTTGCGCCCCGATTCCGCGACGCGTCGAACCCGGTCCAACGCCTGCTCCACGCGCGCGCCGTCCCGTTCCGACTTGATCTTTCGCAGCTTCGCGATCTGCGCGTCGCATTCCGCCTGCATGAACGGATGAAATTCGATGGGAGGTTCTTCTTCCTCCTCGCGATAGCAGTTTACTCCAACCTTTTTCCGCTCCCCGCTTTCAAGCTTCCTGTAGTTCTCGTAGGCCTGCCGCGACACGGCGTTCTGCACGTGTCCTTCCGCCACCGCCCGCACGATGCCACCCTGGCGATCGACTTCTTCCATGACGGCGCGGATTTTCTTCTCCATCTGGTTGGTCAGTGTCTCTACGTAGTACGAGCCGCCCAGCGGATCGACCGTGTCGCACAATCCCATTTCTTCCATGAGTATCTGCATCGTGCGCAGCGAAATCCGCGCCGCCTTTTCCGACGGAATGGTGTACGCCTCGTCGTACGAGCACAGAGCCATGGTCTGGGTACCGGAGAGGGCGCTGATGAGCGCGTAGTAAGCACCGCGCACGATGTTGTTCTCCGGTTGCTCGATAGTCAACCCGCCGCCCCCGCCGCCCGCGATCATGCGCAGCCACATGGAGCGGGGATTCTTCGCACCGTACTTGTTGCGAATGATCTTCGCCCACAGCCTCCGTCCCGCCCGAAACTTCGCCACCTGTTCGAACAGATTTCCGTGGATATCGAAGTTGAACGACAGGCGCGAGGCGAAGTCGTCGATATCCAGACCGCGTTCCAGCACGTGGTCGATGTAAGCCTGCGCGATGCAAAAGGCATAGCCCATTTCCTGCACCGGGTTGGCGCCGGACTCGCGGATGTGGTAGCCGCACACGCTCACCGGGCTGTACAGGGGCGCGTTACGGGCGCAGTACTCGATCGTGTCGCCGATCAGCTTGATGGATGGTTCTACGGGAAAAATCCACGTACCCCGGCCGACGAATTCCTTGAGGATGTCGTTCTGCGCCGTTCCCCGCAGCTTCCTAACGTCATAGCCCCGCTTTTCCGCCATTGCGAAGTACATCGCGATCAGGATCGCCGCCGCTCCGTTGATGGTCAGGGAAACGGTGATTTTCTCCAGGTCAAT
>JAJRXL010000390.1 GCA_024276335.1 Bacteroidota bacterium | reverse complement strand
GGAGCAAGGAGTAGAGCCCCCGGTACGATTGCACGAATTTCTCCGCGATGTCGAAGCGGCGGGTGTAGATGGTGCGTCCCATGTACCAGCCCGCTACCGCCACCACCACACTGATGAGCATGAGGCCGATTTCCAGCCCGGGTTCGTGGTGAGTCGGCAGGGCGAGAATACGCGCGGCAGGATCCAGGACGGGCGCCAGCCATGATTCGAACGGATTGTGCTCGGTGATGAACGCGGGCATCCCGACGAATCCTCCGACGGCTGCCAACCCCGCCAGGACGATGAGCGGGATTGTCATCGTGGAGGGCGACTCGTGTGGATGCTTGTCCGGACCCCAGCGTGGTTTGCCTTCAAACGTCAAGCTCACCATGCGGAACATGTAAAAGGCTGTGAAAAGCGCGGCCGTGACCCCGATGAGCCACAGCACCAGGGAGCCATCCGCGAAAGAGCGCCACAGGATTTCGTCCTTGCTGAAGAATCCGGACAGGGGTGGAAATCCCGCAATGGCGAACGACGAAACGAGGAACGTCCAGTACGTGATCGGCATCACCCGCTTGAGTCCGCCCATGTGACGGATGTCCTGTTCTTCGTGCATGGCGTGGATAACCGAGCCGCTGCCCAGGAACAGGCAGGCCTTGAAGAATGCGTGGGTCATGAGATGGAAGATGCCCACGGCGAACGCTCCAACGCCCAGGGCCATGAACATGTAGCCGAGCTGGGAGACGGTGGAGTAGGCGAGGACTTTCTTGATGTCGTTTTGCACCAGGCCGATGGACGCGGCCACGAGGGCGGTCAGGGCGCCGATGACCGCGATGATGATCATGGTATCCGGAGAAAGGGCGAAGAGGACGGAACTCCGCGCCACCATGTACACGCCCGCTGTTACCATCGTAGCGGCATGGATCAATGCGCTGACAGGTGTGGGGCCGGCCATGGCGTCGGGAAGCCATACGAACAGCGGTATTTGGGCCGACTTGCCCGTGGCTCCCACGAACAGCAGTAGGGTAATCCAGAAAATCGGCTCGTAACCCGGCGTGTAATTCTGGGCGGCATCGAACACGGTATTGAAATGCAGGGAACCGAATTCCTTGAAGATCAGGAACATGGCCAGCATGAAGCCGAAATCGCCAATGCGGTTGACGATGAACGCCTTGTTGCCCGCGTCGCCGGTCCAGGTAATGGAAACGCCGGGGAATTTCTTGTCGTACCAGAACCCGATGAGCAGGTAGGAGCAGAGTCCGACACCTTCCCATCCCAGGAACATCAACAGGAAGTTGTCTGCCAGCACCAGGTTGAGCATGGCGAAAATAAACAGGTTCAAGTAGGTGAAGAACCGCCAGAAGCCCCGGTCGCCGTGCATGTATCCAATGGAGTATACGTGGATGAGAAACCCGACGCCGGTGACGACGAGCACCATGAGCAACGAAAGCGGATCGACCTGGTAGGCGACCTGGACATGGAAACTGCCGGTGGATATCCAGTCGAAAAGAGGTACCGTGAAACTGCGGGCCTCGGGATCGTAGCCGAGGAACTCGATGAAAATGCCGACGCCGACCAGGAACGAAAGGCCCACGGCCGCGCTGCCGATGGTTCCGACCAGTTTTTCACTCTTGATGAACCTTCCCAACAACCCGTTGAAAAGGAATCCCAGGAGAGGGAAGAGGATGATGAGAAACGCGTATTCGTGCATAGGAATTTCGAAAAGTTAGTTGGCGGCTGATGCGGGCACGCTGTATTCGATTGAAACGGTTACCATTTCAGGATGTTGATTTCGTCCAGGTTCACGGTGACGTGGTTACGGAACAGGGCCAGGACGATGGCCAGTCCCACCGCCGCTTCAGCCGCGGCCACGGCCATCACGAAAAACACGAGCACCTGACCTTCCACGTTGCCGAGATACGCGGAAAACGCCACCAGGGTCAGGTTGACGGAATTCAACATGAGCTCAATGCACATAAAAATGAGAATGGCGTTGCGGCGGGTCAGGACCCCCACCACGCCGATGGTGAACAGCACGGCACTGAGGATGAGGTAGTAATTAATCGAGAGCATAGACGGTTTTCGCGGTGATTTACGGAAAACGTTTTTTCGCTAATACGATGGCTCCGATCATCGCCGACAGCAGCAGGATCGAGGTCATTTCGAACGGGAGGAGGTACGAGCTGTACAGCGCCTTACCGATGTATTCCACCGTGCCGATGGTCGCGGCTTCCGGCGACATTGCGGGGACGACCGGCGCGCCTGCCAATCCCGTGATGATGATCATTTCCACGATGAAGGCGGCCCCCAGAACAAACATGATGTACTTCGTCCAGGGAATATGCTCGTACAGGGCGTCTTCGTCCTCCAGGTTCAGAAGCATGATGACGAACAGTACCAGCACCATGATCGCTCCCGCGTACACCATGATCTGGATGACGGCGATGAACTGGGCCTTCAACGTCAGGTACAGCCCGGCGAGCGAAATGAAATTGAGAATGAGGTACATAGCGCTGGTAATGGGATTCAGACGGGTCACCATCAACAAGGCGGACGCGACCGCCACGATGGCGAGAAAAGTGAAGAGAACTAGGGTTCCTGACACGTTTTCTCCAATGGTATTTCGACAGGTAAAACCATGAAACAAATATACCGCACCGCTGCATCTCTACCAAACAAGGCCGTCTTCACGTCGTCGCCGGGATCAGCGGAGAAGAAGGACCTTTGCATACGTAGCCCGGCCCTGCAGGGAGAGCACGGCAAGGTAGGTCCCGGAGGGCAGCGGAAAACCTTCGTTTGTGGCGCCGTTCCATGTGAGGAAGTTTGCTCCCCTCCGGAAATTCCTGCTTTCGAATTTCGCCACCATGCGGGCGCGATTGTCGTAAATCCGGAGCGCGCCTTTGGCAGCCTTCGATGTGGTGATGGAAAACGTGACCACGTCCCGGGCGGGTGAAGGAAAGGCTGCAATCGCGAAATCGGCAGGTTGGCTGCGCTTGTTTGATAATCCCGTGGTCGGTTCCAGCTTGAAATCCCAGATGCCACGGCCATAGGTGCCGAACCGCGCTGTCTTCAGCTCCGGGATGTAGTCCACCGTCCAATATGTCTGGTCGGGCGTGGTTTCACCGGCAATATCGTACCACGTGCTGTCAGCAAAGTTAAAAGCGTAAGGTCCAACCGCGGTGGCGGCAAATAGCAGTTCATCGTCCGGGGTCCCTGCCAACTCGTACACCAGGGTCTTGGGCAGGCCGCGGTTCATGGGGAAGAAGGTGTTGCCGTGATCGGTGGTGACAAACACGCCGGGATTGGAGTAACCGCTTCCGCCGACGAAGATGGTTCCCGGCGTTTTCCGCGATGGGTAGATGGCGGTGCCGTAGAAATAGTGGTTGCGGGGTGCCTCGAAATCCGGGCTCCGTGTCCATGCATTTCCCCCGTCCGTGGAACGGAAAAAGTCGCCCGCGCTGGTCAGGACGTACAACTCATCGTAATTGAAGGGCGACACCGCGATGGCCGAGACTTTCACCTTTGCGTTTCCGAGGCTGAAGTCGAATGGTAACTCGGAGGCGATGATCTTCTTCTGTTCCTTGCTGTAGGTGAGGTACGTGATCTTGCTCTCGCCGGCAACCCCACCCACGGCTACGAAGGCCGAATAGGGATCGGCGGGATCGGCGGTGACGGGTGGCAACCACAACCGCGACCGGTCCTTGAAGCTCCACGTCTTGTTCCTGGGCGATGGATCGGTGGAGTTGGGATAGAGCATGGCGAATCCCGGATAGTCGCACCAGAGGGCGTCGCCGCCGTTGGCGGAGGCCAGGTGGCCGTAGTCGCCGGAGATAAGCTGGCGAAACACCCGGGGACCTTCGCCGTCCTCCGTACTGCGTTGGAAGCCCTGATCCTGGCTCCCTGCGTACAGTATGGCCGTGTTGTTGCGGTTTGTATAGGTGCTGTAGTACTGGCTGACATTCAGCCCGTTCATGGAAATGTTCGTGACGGTGCGAGTCGTATCTGTCGAAATGTAGAGGCCGCCGTCGGTAGCGATGAAAATCAATTCCTCGCCACCCGGTGTCATGAAAGTGGTAATGCCCGGAATATCCGCGTGCAGCTTGTGTTTCGGATTGCCGTAATAGTGTCCCCATTTATTGGTTTTGACCCAGGTGGCGCCGCTGTCGATACTTGTGAATTGCTCCACTCCCCCGATGAAGAGTACGGCAGGTGTACTGCGGGATACGCAAAAGCTGTTGGTTGAAAACATCCCCGTCGGCGCGTCGCCCCGGTATAACCAGGTTTTTCCCGCGTCGGGAGAAAAGAAGAAAAGTGACGTACCGCCCGTGCCGGAGTACTGGAGGTAGAGACGATCTGCGATGGCATCGGAATAGCCCTTAAGGTGGATGCTTCTACTATCTTTAACCGCGGGAGCCGTGTCGACGAGGGTGAGAAACGAAACCTTCCCACCAGGTATGATGAGTGAGAGGGTGTCGCGGCGGATGAAGTACACGCCGGGCTTGCCACCGGTGGGAGCCCACAGGTCGAGGTGGTTCATGCTCAGGCCGCTCAGCCGATACCTCTCGACCAGTTCAAACGATGTTCCCAGGTCGGTGCTGCGGTACACGCCCGCCACCGCGCCCCAGTCCTTGTAGTTCCACTCCTGCATCAGCACGTAGATCTGATCCTGCCCGTCCTCGGTCATGACGGCCCGGCGTACGTGGCCCCAGCGGGCGGCGTTCTCCAGGCCCGTTGCGGTTTTCCAGTTCTTGCCTTCATCGTCGGAATAATAGACGCGCGAGGGACCGCTGGCCGCCACGATAATACGGTGGCCGGAACCGGTTTCCACCACCTTGAGCATTTGTATGGAACCGAACTTCCAGGTATCGTTCAGGCACTGCCAGTCCTTGCCCTCAAGTGTTCCCCGCCACACGTTTCCCCCGGCGGAGGCGGCATACACCAGGTCGTGCGCGAAGTCCATTTCCGCCAGGTGGATTCTGCCCGCCAGGTTGGCGCTGCCCCGCTCGATCCAGCGACCCGAGACGTCACCAACGGTTATCAGCCCCGGCGACGGTTCTGATATGAATTCCGGACGATGCTGACGGCGTTTGGCCATGCGTGTTTCGAAGTCCAGCACGTGGTAATTCACGCCGGGTTCCGTACGGTGCATTTGTTCCATCCATTCCCGGCGCTGTTGCTGGTAATCCGGGTCATCTTCGCGAATGAGAGACGGATCGTTGATGGTTTGCGAGGACGCGATCGCGGGAAGAGAGAGTATTACAAGGACAAGGGCGAGGAAGGTGTTTCGGGAAGTCATGATTGGCTCCGATATGGGTCAAACAAGGCAATGGTAAATTACGATTGTAGCCAAAGAGATCACAAGGGGGCACGGAGAATTTTTGTTGGTGGATTTGTGCGAAGGAATGGGGGAGAGGAAAAAGTGCATGGGTGCATGAGTGTATGGGGATTTACCTATTGCGTGTTTTGGAACCTGGAAATTTGGCTCTTGATTGTTTTTTTGAGATGTCTTCAGCGATCTCTTGGAGGAAAGAATTAAAATGCAAAGGAATATTCCCTCCCCTGTTCCTTTACTTCACACCATCGTGAATTTCATTCACGGTACTTTTGCAATGATTCGTCTATTTGACGCGCCTACGTAATTATCCTTCCTGGCACGGTGATTGAATAAAAGGAAAAAACTCGAATGGTAGGCGCCGGAAGGCGGGCGCACGACGCAGGTGGGGGGAGTAGGGGCGTCCGCCTTCACGATCAACTGATTACTGAACGCCGGGAAGGAGGTCCTGTCATGTGTGCACGATTCAGCTTGTTGTTCTTTGTCGTCGCATTCCTGGTGCCGGTTTGCGCGGTGTCCCAGGAAGACACATCCGGGGAATACGGCAGTAACGAAGCATTCGTCGTCCCCGCCGTGAGCTGGGAAGACACCGTTCGCAAGTACGAGCGGTTGGTCGTCCTGGATGAAGAAGACCCGCAGTATCAGTTCAACCTGGGGTACGCGCTTGTCCAGCTCGATCAGTGTTCGAAGGCGTTGTTTCCGCTGTGGGAGACTGCCCGTCTCGATCCGTACTACTGGCCCGCGTTTTACATGCTGGGCGTTTGTTACTACTACCTCGATCTGTATCCCCAGGCCGAGCAGGTTTTGCAGCGTGGTTCGAATCTCGAACGCGAAAGCGCATTCTGCAATTACCTCCTCGGCTACGTTTACCTGGAACTGGATGAGCTGGAGCAGGCGCGCGACCAGTACCTCATCGTGATCGAGTACGACGAGGAACTTGCGGTGGAACTGTACGAAGCCATCCAAGAGGCTGAGGAGGAAGTGGACTGGTAAGAGGCAAGGAGGAAGCACTTACCCGGCTCGGTGAAAATAATCCCACTCGATCAATATTGCACACAAGAAGTAAATCCAGAGCGGGCGATACTTTACGGCCATGGAGCTGTTAGCAGTAGACTGGCTTATACAAGCTGGTTATTACCATCGATGGAAAGCCGTACGGAACGTGGAAATTCAAGGTAAAGAACCACAAGCTCCAGCACACCAGTCGCACTTACGGAGCAAAGCTGATGCTTTGACATTCGTTGAAGGTGGCCGCGATGCCCGGTGGTACGAAAAGCAATTGCCGATCTGCCTGTGCTTCGCTCAGGCGGACCGGCTCTGGAACTGCGTGAGAGAAGGTGACGAATTATAGGGATGATCCTTCTTTATTTAGCGCTCTGAGTGAATCTATACTTATGTCCTTTATGGAGGGATTGCGCATTACAAGTTGGTTTCAAGTTTTTTTAGCTTGCTCGGATTTGAGTGAGATTTTATCTTTTTAAGAAACGTATCATAGTCAGGAAATGAAAAAATGGCTCAGAGTAAAAATGTTTCCCGCCCATGTTCAAGATGTCATAACACGTATCCCAAAGATTTAGGTTCTTGCCCGTATTATGGAGACCCAATGGAATTCTATATTCATAAGGCGGAACCATATTTCAATAATCTAAAAAAACTTTTTCTTCTCAGTGTACAACGTTGTTGTAATATCTATGATCCCAAACCTATTTATAGACGTCAATTATTTTTCGTGATAACTGTTGAGTATGAACTGTTTAAGAGATACTTTCATCCGATGACTT
>JAJRXL010000389.1 GCA_024276335.1 Bacteroidota bacterium | reverse complement strand
CCGGTTGATATCTTTGGTGCCGTCGCGGTTGTAGCGCTCCACCACCGCTTTAAGGAAGTCCTGCCATTGCCGGGGATGGTTGAGAGGATTGCGGAAACTCCCGTGCCCCTGCCCCACGTGGATGCTTCCCAGCCATCGAACTCCCGCGGGGCTGTCGTACACGTTGGTAATCACGCTGTCGGGATGAGTAATAATATCCCAGACGTACTTTCCATCCAGGTTAGGATCGATCAATTCCCAGATGAGCTGTGTGTTGGACCGGGTCCAGTGAGCGCCCAGGTTTTCGAAATGCCTGTCCACCCAGTTCCAGTACTCGTGGCCGTTGAATCCCATGTTCCGCATGAACCACCCGTACTCCAAAGCGTATGCGCCAAAAATCCCGAACCGGGATTGTTCAATAAGAGAATCCGCGGCGACCTGCGAATACCCGCGCGCTGTCAGGAACAGCATACAGAGGAAGAGTGTGCGAAAGCGTACCAGGGATTTCCTCATTTCAGCACCAGCATCTTCCGCACCCGCGCCTCGTCACCTGCCAGCAAATAGCAGAAGTACAATCCCTGGTTAACGTGTTCTCCGCTATGATTTCGACCATCCCATGTGACCAGCTTTTTTCCGGCGGTCTCATTTCTATCGACCAGGGTTCGAACCTCCTGCCCGCGCTGATCGTAGATTCTTAAAACAACCCCGGCGGCTTTCGGCAATTCGTATGCGATGGCGGTCGCGTCGCTAAAGGGGTTGGGGTAGTTCGGATGAAGCGCAAAGGATCGGGGCGATCCAGGCTCTTCAACGACCTCCGTCACATTTCGTCGGAATACGACCTGCATGAGAAAGACGTTGTACGACCAGAACCGGGACATGAGGAAATAGACGGTCTCACCCTCATTCTCGACGTACTTGCTGTGCATGAACGCCCCGTAGAGGGCGGGATAGTCGCGTGCGCTTGCAATCTCCCACGGTGCGCCCCACGGTCCTTCGGGTTCCCTGGCCTCGCGCAATTCGATGCGGGTCTCGCTCACGTTCAGGTACATCATTATCCAGCGTTGGAGATACGAATTCCACAGAACGGAAAGTTCGCCCACCGGCGGATCCACTACCAGGACTCCGTTCGCTTCACTTGCGCTCCAGCCCGTTCCCGTGTAGTACCGGTACGCCGCTTTATCCAACACGTCCGGTGGCGCAACCCTTGCCAGCTTGACCCCGCCGTACCGCCCCGCGGGAATACCCCAGAAATAGAAATACCCCGAATGCTCGGCCACGGCAACCTGGATGAAATTACTATTTCCCGACCACCGCGTCCCCGACCGTGACCACGTATTTCCATCGTCATCGGAATAGGCGATCTCGGAATAGTTCACCTCCCACTGCCCGGGATTTCCCCATCGTTTCACCGACATGAACCATAAGAATTGCCGGCCCCGGAAGCTCCAGCCGGCGGTAGGAATCTTCGTAACTTCCCCGGAACCATCGTTGGGATCATGCCTGCCCTCGATCAACGCCTTGGCCCGGCCGGATGCGCCGGTAATCCAGCCATCAAAGGTAATGCCGTCGGAAGCCTTGAAATCCGTGGTGTAGGCCATGGTGTTCGACCGCCAGTCGCCTGAAACCCCCGGCCTGCCGGGAGGACCGAAGGTGTCACCGAAGAGGAAGTATATGCGGCCGTCACTATGGAGAAACATGCTTCCCAGGTCTGTGCCGTACACATTGACCCGGCCGGTGTTGTTCAGGGAAGGCTGTCCCGTAAGCTGACCAACCTGTTTGACCGACACGATGGCTCGAATCCCGCCACCATACCGGGCCCTGGCACTCCCGCCCCCCATGACCGGAGCGATGCGCTGAGCAAACAAGGACTGGGCAAGAATGAGGATCAGTATGGCGAGGGTTTTCTTCAACATCCTTTTTGTTAGGGGATATCCTCTCTTCAGCGTCTCGCGATCAACATTTTATGCGCCATGTAACACGTAGTCCACGCGCTCGGCAATCCACCGACAACACGCTATTCATAGACAGTAACATTGATCGCCATTTTTTCCAACTCCGGTTTGATGCTGCTCAGCGTTGCGTGCTTGACGCCGTTCTTGTCGGTAAACTCAACTCCGTTGAAGTAGACGACGTTCAGCTCCCTATTTTCGGGAGCATACCACACGTAGGCAATGACGTCCAGGTATATCTGCTGGTAGCTGTCCACGAGGTTCTCCCAGAGCGGCTTGTCGATTCGTATGATTGCGGGAACGACGGCAGGGTTGTTATCGCCGACGTCGGCGTTGGAAACCAGCCTTCCGGTGATTCTCCAGCCCCTGGTTCCATCGATGGCGACGTCTTCGATCGTTGTTTCGGAAGAGGAGTCGATG
>JAJRXL010000388.1 GCA_024276335.1 Bacteroidota bacterium | reverse complement strand
CAGCATGGCGAAGTACAACACCTTGAACAGGTCCGACCCTGATTCGCCGATGGGGTTGACCGGGTGGCGGACGCGGGGAGCGGTTTTCATCGTCACCAAGGCGAAAACGCCGAGGATCACGCTCGCCCCCGCCGTGAACCATCGATCCTTGACCCACAAGACCACCAGCAGCAGAACGATACTGGCTCCCAGTACCCACAAACCGGCACGAACCTGGGGTTCATCCCATGCGATGGCTTCACCCCAGGCGAGGTACGAGGAGATCATCCCGGTAATCTCGTACGCAACCCAGAAGATCACCGCTGTTTTCAGGACGGCCATGCACCACCGGTCCACTTCACCGGTTCTCCACACGAGCGCGACTAGGCCCATCAAACCCGTGGCGGCAAAGACGATCAGTCCCGTTCGCGCCACGGCGCCGTGAAGAAAAACAGCCTTGATGTTTGCGCCCAGGACCCGTTCGGAAGGCAACAGGTAGAGCAAAACGGCGACCAGGAGGCCCATACCGATCCAGGTCGCCGGGATCAAGCGATGTTCAATGAGTTTTTTCAATTTCCGTTCGATATTCTATGAGGGGTACCAAGGACTACTTATCGGGTCATTCCTGATCCGTTGAACTGTTTCGATCGTTGCTTACGGCGTTCTCCCGGGCTGTTCCGATGTTTCCCGGCGATATTTTCATTCCCCGCACTTTTATCTCGACTTCGCGGATACGCTTGGCAATATGCGCAGGGACTTTCTCCTGGCGGGCATATGCATCGTAATACCTGAGCGCCGTTTTCAAATCTCCTTCCTGCTCGTAGTACATACCGAGATTGTACGCGGCCTCTCCGTTGGTGGGATCGGAAGCGTATGCTCTCTTCCACATCTCGAATGCTCCCGCCCGGTCTTTCAGCATGTACAGGCAATTCCCGTAGTTGTTGAGAGCCATCGAGAACTTCGGCCGTTTCCTGACGACCCGTCGAAAACAGTCGGCTGCCTCGCGGTACAGGCCCGCGTCTGCATATTGGCGACCAAGGTTGTACTGGGCGTTGACATCAGCGGGTGCAAAGGCAACGGCGGCTTTGAAGAATGTCAACGGTTCCCGCCAGTACGTGCTCCGGGCCACGGTAATCAAGCCATGGATCAATACTACGGCGGCAATGGCGGGAATGGCATATTTCCAGCGAAGTACATAGTACGCGGCGACGACGCACAAACCCGCTGCCGCGAGGTACACCCCCTTTTCCGTCATGAGGTATTCACCGAACCTGCCGACGTTGAACCATATGGAAATCCAGGCGAAAAACCACGTGTACCAGAACGCGAGCCTGCGGTGATTCTTCCACAAGTACCACCCGAAACCCAGGGCCGTCGCCACGACCACCCACGAGAGGAAGACCTCCATTGTCAGTTCGTACCGAATTGACAGCGGGTAAACGGCAACCATGCTGTCGGGCAGAATCGTTATTTTGATGAACTTCTGGACAATCACCGCGATCGTGTTGACGAGGGGCATCGCTTCGAGGTTTGTCAGCGGGGGTCCTTCGCCAACCGCCAGAGCCCGTACCATGACGTACAGGATGACGACGAATAAATACGGGAGAACGTTGAGAAAACGTTTCCGGTCTTCACCGGCACGGAACGCGAATTCGTAGGCGACGAGGATGACGGGCAACAGGACGGCGCTTTCCCTGCTCAGCAGGGCGAGAACAAACGCCGTCAATGCGAGTGCATGCCGCCTCCTGCTGTACCAGTGCACAGCCAGGATGGCGAACAGCGCCATGAGGATACTTGACAGGCCGTAAACCCAGTAAACGCCTTCGCCCCGGGCGGGATTGACCGCGTACAGCAACACCGCCGCGAAGGCAAGACCGATGTTCCCCATGAGTTCACGCACGAGGTAGAACAGGAGAACAACCACGGCAGCATTTAAGAGTACATTGGCAAGGTGATACGCCCACGGTTGCAATTCGGACACCTGGTAGATCAAAGCGTAGATCAGCCTTACGACCGGACGATAGTACTTGAGCAACCGTTCCTCGCCTTGCTCCTTGTTATCCAGACTGGGACCATACTTGGTAAAGAATTCATCGATGTTCGACAGGGAATGAACCGCGTGGTCTTGTTTAACCACCATGATGGAATCCCACATCAACGGGTTGCCCAGCGTGAAGGCATACAGCGCAACGGAGAGAACCGCCAGAATCGCGGCCAGGACGAACCGCAGTCGTCCCTGCTCCCAGGTCAGCCATTTCTCAGGAAAAGGCAGGTGAAGGTTTTCCATTACGCAAAATCTGTTAGTCGTTGGCGGGTAGTACCCGGAATAACGTTAATTCAGTACAAGAAATGTTCTCGAGACGGCATCCCGTTTCCACGGAAACGCTTATCGAAAAACTTAGGGAAATCCCGGGCGATGAACAATATCCCTTCCTTCGAGAAATGAAGACGTAAACGGCACGAGCTTTATTTCCCCGGTGACGACGGATGATTCCAGGCGTCAAAAGAGAAAATTCCGAGAGGATAAGTTAGCAGGGATCCTAAATGCGTTGCGACGGGTTGCTTCGGGCTTCGCCGCCTGCTCTTCGCCTACGCTCAGGGTTACAATACGGAGTCGGAGCGCACGAAATCAACACTTGACAACCTGCCTTCTCTCAAGGAGACCGCTTCTCGGCGCGGCGACGACGCCCGAGGCTGCGAAACACGGCCGAAACAGACGGAGGCAGTGCTATCAGGATCGGTCCGCCTCGCTGCCGCCTTCGGCGGGTTGCGCAACCGATGGTTCCCGCCCGGGAAACAGGGCTTGCAGCAGACCCATGCTCGCTTCATCGCCTCCGTTCCACGCGGCGTGCGCGATGACCACGGGACATCCGCATGCATCACAGGAAGCGTTTTCAGCGAACGTACACGGTTCCTTTATTTTGAAGTTGACGTCGAAGGATATGGCTTTATCCTTGTAGATACATGTCTTCGCTATCTCCTCGTTGTAGCAGGACCTGAACAACTCGAGGGCATCCCGCGAATGCAACAGGACACCGGGATGATCGTGGTGAAGCTGGAGAAGTTCATCCACCGCCCGGTCGCGGCGACGGTCGTCGATGCGTGAAGGGTCGCCGGGTCGGCCCACGTGAAAACCAACGAGGATCCCCAGGGTCCTGGTTGATGCCACGAGGTCCGGAAACGAGGAAATGTACTCCACCGATTGGGCGGTAAGCGTGGTCGCCAGGGCGAAGGATTGCGGCGGAAGCTCCGCGATGTTGCGCATCGCCAAATCGAAAGCACCTTCACCGCGCAAGGCGTCGTGGACTTCCCTCGGCCCGTCGATGGAAACGAGGAGACCAGCTCCCAGATCGGCGGGGATGGGAAGTACGCCCGCTGTTGCTATCGCGTTGCGGGGAAAGAGCGCCATTGCTTCGCGCAGCAAGTCGAGTCGCAGAAGCGGCTCCCCGCCGATCCAGAATGCCGAGCGAATACCGTAGGCATCCCTGGCCTGCTTGAGCTTGAAAAGGAATTCCTCGTCTTCAAGATCGGGGGGAATGGGCGATACGTCGGTGTAGAAATAACAGTGCCTGCATCGCAACGGGCACTTACCGGTCAAATCGAATATTCCAATGGGGCGTTGTTGATTCATAACGGCGGGATGACCTGCTCCTGGTTAGGAATGAATTGGGAAACCGGCGATGGCAAAGCCGGTCGTTGTGTTGGGAAAATACGAAAATATTCCCGCTTCAGTCCGCAGGAATAGCCAGGTACTTCAGACGTTCGAAGTACGGCCTGCTCCCCTCGAGGAGCACCATCCGTGCAGTCGCAATGTCTCCCTTTCGCTGTCTCTCACCGGGAATCCTCTGTCGAAAACAGGGGCCTTAACATTGGCACGCAGTATCAAGTCGCCATTGATGGAGATCAGTATCTCCTCGTTGGAGGGATCGGGGAGAGCGTCGTGCACACGATAAGCCATGTGCTGAAGCTCCTGGAACAATGGCGGGTTACGAGGTAGGAGTAAGGCAAGGATCGACAACTAAGAGGTACACAGCGAAGATCGGCGGAATTATCACGCGCTGCCCACCGGAAACTTCAGCGTGACCGAGGCCCCGCCTTCCGGTTTGTTCGACACTGCTATTTCTCCACCCAATAATTCCATCAGTGATCGCGCGATCCACATGCCCAGGCCGGTGCTGCTTTCTCCGCCCGTCGGCAAGGCGGTCAGTTTCTGAAACGGCATGAACATGCGATCCAGGTCCTCTGGTGAAAACCCCGGCCCTGAGTCATCAATCGTCACAAGGAGCTCCCCGCGTCGCAGGTCGCACCTGATCGAAATCGTGCCTCCCTGCCTGCTGTACTTCACGGCGTTGCTGAGTATGTTATCCGTAATTTCCGTAACAAGGGCAACATCCGTGTTGATGACCAGGGGAACTCCTTCACACCGGTACTGCAACTCGATATGTTTTTCATCAGCAGCAATCTTGTATGATTCCACCAATCCCGCCAGGACTTCCCGCACGTCGACAATCTGCTTTTCCACCTTGATACGACCCGACTCGATGCGCGATACCAGCAGAACGCGGCGAACAAGGTTCAGCATGCGTTCCAGGCT
>JAJRXL010000387.1 GCA_024276335.1 Bacteroidota bacterium | reverse complement strand
TTCATCAACGCCCACTTGAGAATCTTCAGGACGATGATGACCGCGATCACGATGACAACCAGGAAGACAACGTCTTTGCCCGTTATTTTCTTACTCATGGTGTACCTCCGATCGTGAAACAGACGCGCGCAACCAGCGCAGTACTTCGTTGAACGTCGGCTTTTTCCCGGTAAGGAGCAAACCGGTCCGGAACAGGGCGCCCGCCATCCAGCCCACGATAACCGTCGTGCCCGATAGGATCACGAGGCTCAGCACGATTTCCCACGTCGGGGGCGTCACGATGGGAAGGCGAAGAACCATCATGGTTGGCGTGAGGAACGGAATCAGCGAGAGGACGGTGATCACCGTCGAGTCGGGGTTCTGTGTGGCGAAAATGGCCACCATGAACGGCAGGATCAACAGCATGGACAGGTATCCCGTTATTTGCTGGGCCTCCTGCTCGGTGGTAACCAGCGTTCCCATGCCCACGAAGATAGCCGTGTACAGCATGTATCCCAGCAGGGAGTAGAGGAGCATGAGCCACAGGTTGTCCAGCGGCAGGCTCGTGATGTCGAAGCCGAGCACCAACGCCGCGCCGAGGATCGCCCAAAACGCGAGCTGTGTCAGGCCCAGGAGGCCGAGCCCGAAAATCTTGCCTAACAGCAAGTCGGTGGGCGAACAAGAGGAAATGAGGATTTCCACGAGGCGACTGGATTTTTCCTCCACGAGACTGCGTACCATCAAGCCGCCGCCCTGGAGAATCAGGATCATCATGGTGATGATAAACACGTAGGCCAAGCCGAACGATTCGAAGAAACCCGATTCCTGTTCGCCTTTCTCGCTGACGCGCACGCTGCGAAGGTCCACGCTGCGAGTGAGCTTGTGCATTTCCTCCGGGTCAAGACCCGCGGAGCGATACTTGGACTCGCGGATGATGGCGCTGACCGCGTTTTTCAGGCGCTCCTGGTCGCGGATGTTGCTGACGTTGACCGCACGGTACTCGACGCGCAGCGAATCGAACACGTCCGCGGGGATGACAAGGAACGCGTCCTGTCGGTGTTCCACCAGGAGGCGGTTCAGTGAATCGCGCACGGCGTCGATGTCGTGCGAGCCGGCAACCGGGACGATCCGGTAATTCGGCTCTCCGGACCTCAACGTATACTGGCGGTTCAGCCGGTTCTGCAGGCTGTCGATGATAAGCCCCGTCTGGTCGAACACGTAGATTGTTTTTGTTTCCTCGTCGCTGATGGTACCGAGAAGAGCTGGTACCACGGTAAAGGCCAGCATGAGCAAAGGCGTCAGGAACAGGCCGATGATAAAGCTTTTCGTTTTCAGGCGCTGGAGATACTCCCACAGCGTGACGCGCCATACTTTTCTCGTGATCACGATCGCCTATCCTCCGCCAGTTTTTTCTTTCGACGCGTGTACTGGAGGAACCGCACCAGCCCCGCGGCGGTGAGGGCAACGGGAGCGATGAAATCCTCGATGCCCGGTGTGCCGCTAACGGCGATGACACCCGCGACGATTCCGAAGGAGAGAAGAAAAAGCCCCGAAAAGAACAGGCGCTTTGCAGCGGGGTCCGTCGCCGCCATGACGGGTCGAACGGGTTTCGGCGTCGCTTTTTCCACGTGGTTGGAATTGCCGACGACATCGATAAAGATCTGGTGCAGTGAAGGGACGACGCGCTCGAACCGCGAGATTTCGATTTCCTGTACGGCGCGGGCCAAAATGGCGTTCAGGTCGGCGCCGGGCTCCAACTCCAGCTCCACGGCGGAATCGGTACATACACTGTTGCGGACGCCCGGTAGGGACCCCAGGAACGAACCGTCGCCCCTGAACTCGATGCGGACCTTGTCCTGCGTGTACTGCCGCCGGATATCCGTCGGGCTGCCCTCGAGCACGATCCGGCCCTTGTTGATCATGCATAACCGGTCGCAGATATTTTCCGCCTGTTCCATGACGTGGGTGGAGAAGAGGATCACCTTCCCGCCGCGTTTCATGTCGTGCAGCCATTCGTTCATCATTTCCTGGTTGAGCGGATCGAGACCGGCGAACAATTCATCAAGGATCAGGAGGTCGGGGTCGTGCAAGGTCGAGATCAGGAACTGGACTTTCTGCTGGTTTCCCTTGGACAGCTCCTCGAGTTTGCGGTTCGCGTACCCGGCAAGGCCGAAGCGCTCCAGCCACGGCCGGGCCTTTTCCTTGACCTGGTCAACGGTCATGCCCTTCAGCGAACCGAAGTACACGATGGTGTCCATGAGCTTATACTTCTTGTACAACCCCCGCTCCTCGGGTAAATAGCCCATGCGGTTTTTCATGCTTTCGTCAATGGGTTTTCCGTTGAAACGGATCGAACCGCTGTCGGGCTGCAGGATGCCTGCGATCATGCGGATGGTGGTTGTCTTTCCGGCTCCGTTCGGCCCGATCAACCCGAATATCTCGCCCGCCTTGATGGCAAGGGAGATATCGTCGACGGCGCGGACGGTGTCAAACGACTTGCTTACGTGTTCCAGCTCGAGCATGGCGTCAGGGCAGGTTCCGCTTGAACTTCAGGTAACGGGCGCTGAAAAGATTCGCTTCCGTGGGAGGGGGCAGGTTCCATTTTTTCATGGTGTTCTCGACGTTTTCCACCCGGTCCCGCGGCAGGGGATGGGTCGAGAGCAGGCGTTCCAGCGCGCCTCCCCGGCTGCCCTTCTGTTCCAGAATCTTGTCGAAAAAATACCGGATGGCGCCCGGGTAGTATGGAGTGCTCCGCAGGTACAGCATGCTGGAGTTATCCGCTTCTTCCTCGTCGTCCCGGCTGTTCTTGAGGAACCCGAGGTTGACGAACAGGTTGGAGGCGATTTGCTCCAGCAGCGTGGGATTCTCACCCAGGGCGATGGCCAGGGCGATCTGGACACCGTAGGCAGCGGTTATGCGCTTAGTCGCGTGGCGAAGCTCCGCGTGCGCGATTTCGTGGCCAAGCACACCCGCCAGGCTCGCTTCGTTATCCAGGAACTTCAACAGGCCTGTGTACACGTAAATGTATCCGCCCGGTGTACAGAATGCGTTGATGGTCTTGTCGTCGTTGATTATTTCGACCGTGTACGGGTAGATGTCTTTTTTCTTGACCTCGGGTGACGCCAGCACGGTTCGCACGATTCCTTCGACATATTGTTTAACATCCGGGCGCCCGCGCAGGATGGGGTATTCTCCGGGATTTGACCGGATCTGGGCGTCGAGTTGCCTGCCGAGGTTGACGTCGTCCTGGTCGGAGAAGATGTTGAAACCGCAAGCGGCAAGTGTGGCGAGAACGGCGAGTGTGAGGATCCCTGTTCTTCTGCGCAAGTAGTGAAAAAACGCGCTCATGCTGATCTCCTTCCAGGATGAAATTGAAAACAAAACACGTTCGACTTCATCTTCCTGTTCCTTTCTGCACTCATCCGACGATCTCCTCCGGATCCATTTGCATCCAGAACAGGATTTTACGGTGGAACGCCAGCTCGACGGCCTTCAGCTCTTCGCTCTCGGGATCGAGCCTGGCGGGGCCGGCGTCGAAGTACCTGCGCACGGTCGATACCAGCTCCGAAACGGTGCGGCAGCGAAAGACATCCAGGCGAAGCTGCTCCGCGCCTTCGAAGAACCGCGTGAACCAGGCAACGTGCTTGCACGCCCGCGGCAGCGCCACGATTGGGCCGTAACTGGCATCGAGTTCGCGCACGAGTTGAAGCAGGATGGAAGCAACCGCTTCAGCGTCCTTCGGCGCTTTTTCGTTTCCATCGAATATCCACGGCGTGCCAAGCGCTCCGCGGGCAACCATGACGGCGTAGCATCCTGTTTCCCGCATCATGCGGTGGGCGTCTTCGTGCGTAAACACGTCGCCGTTTCCAATAACGGGGATGTTGACCGCGCGCACTGCTTCCGCGATCCATTCCCATCGCGCGGGCTCCTCGTAACGGTCATAGCGCGTGCGCGCGTGCACGGTCAGGAACGAGGCGCCGGCATCTTCGACGGCCCGGGCAATATCGCGAATCGTCGTCTTTGAATGCCTGTTCACGACGCGGACCTTGACCGATACCGGGGATTGGGCATATCGCTTTACCGTCCGAATGATTCTCTGGAATTCAGGCAGATTCTTGAGGAGCGCCGCTCCCGCTCCTCTCGAACAAACCTTGTCCGAGGGGCATCCGGCGTTGATGTCGATTACGTCGGGACGCAGGGGGTTGATCGCTTCGATGGCTTCCTCGAGGCGGTTCGGGTTGTCCACGAAGAGCTGGATGCCGACCGGGTGCTCCTGCCTGCTGATGGCGGCGTAGCGAGCGGCCTGCGTCGAGCCCGATGCAATCATGGACGAACTCGCCATCTCGGTAAAGGTAAGTGCCGCGCCGTAATGACGGCACAGTTTCCTGAACACGTGATCGGTAGTGTTCAGCATGGGCGCCAGGATCATTTTTCCCTTGATATGTTCCGTGATCGTCTGGATCATGCGTACAGTATAGAAGATACGGACGAAAGTGGCAACGATCGGCGGCAGGTGAATCGCCATAACGGTTCATTTTTTCTCCGGAAAAGAGTTGCATGGGCGCGGGCCTCTTGTTATATTAATTTAGATTGAGTCTAAATAGAAATTATCATGAGCGAAGCCGTTAAATATTTTACCGAGTTCCTGAAGAGCGAGAACTTCCGCGTCACACCAGAGCGGCTCGCTGTTCTGGAAACCGTGCTCGAGTATCGCAACCATTTCGACGCAGACGAGCTTTTTCTCAAGATGAAGATGCAAGGGAGCACGATTTCCCGCGCCACCGTGTACAACACACTGGACAAGCTCACCCAGTGCGGTATCCTCTCCCGAACCCGGTTTGGTAAAAACTTGGCCCGCTACGAAGTCATCTTCGGATCCAAGCCGCATCACCACGTCATCTGCCGCTCGTGCGGAAAGATAGAAGAGTTTTTCGATCCGCGGGTGGACAGGCTGGCAAGGGATGCGGCGCGAACCATGAACTACACGCTGGACGATTACTTCCTGCATATTTTCGGACTCTGTTCAACATGCGCGAAAATACAAACCAAAGGAAAAACAACATGATACCTCTCAGTCGCATAGAAGTCGGAACCACCGGTTGCATCTCCATGCTGCCCGACGGTATCGAGGGTGCGCAATTGGTCCGTTTGGGGTTGTCCGAGGGCGCGAACGTGCTGTGCTTGCAGCGCCTGCCCGGCGGAACCCTCGTCCTCCAGCATAACCGTACCGAGGTGGCGCTGAGTCGCGATCTCGCGTGCAGGATATTCCTGCATGACTGACCTACAAACGGAACTATCCATTCGTTCATGAACCGCTCCGATCCGCGGCCGTCGGCTGCATGCCACGGTCCGCACAAGCATTTCGGTACCGACAAGTTTCCCGTTGATCCACAAAGTCCTACCCTGGTGTTGGTGGGCAATCCCAACGTAGGGAAATCGGTGGTATTCAATTACCTCGGCGGCGTGTACGTGGACGTTTCCAATTTTCCCGGTACCACGGTTGAAATCTCCCGCGCCCGCTACAAGAACTTCGTGATGTACGATACTCCCGGCATCTACGGGGTATCTTCGTTCAACGACGAGGAGCGCGTGGCACGGGATATCATCCTCAACGCGGACGTGGTGTTGAACGTCGTCGACGCCTTGCACCTGGAACGCGACCTGTTCCTGACCCTCCAGGTTATCGACATGGGCAAGAAGGTGGTGGTGGCGCTAAACATGATGGACGAAGTCCGGCATCATCACATGGACATCGACGTGGAGAAGCTCTCGGAATTGCTGGGTGTGCCGGTGGTTGAAACGGTGGCGGTGCGGAAAGCGGGCCTGGACAACCTGCCCGCCGCGATCGAACAGGCGCGGGAAGGGAACCAGGATCCTGGTCTTCACCATCGCCTGCACGAAATGCTCCACGTCACCGGTTCCCAGGGTGAAGCCTTGCTCCTGCTGGAAGGCGACGAGGTGATCGCCGAGCGGCACGGCGTCGAGCCCATGTCGTTCCGCGATGAAATCTACATCGCACGCCGGAACCGTGTGAACGAAATCATCGCCCGGGTCGTGACCGACGTGTCACGCCCCCGCCGGGTATCCACGTTCGTGGGCAGGCTCGCCATCAACACGTGGGTCGGCATTCCCCTGTTCCTGGTCATCCTCTACCTGATGTACCTCTTCGTGGGCAGCTTCGTGGCCCAGGACGTGGTGAATTACACGGAAAAGGAAATCGGGAACCGCATCGTCGAGTTTTCCATCAAGAAGTGGGTTGGGCGGTACGCGGGGTTCGACCTGGACGTCCAGATCCAGAACGAGGAAGGGGACGTGGTCGAAACGCGGCAATACACGTTTGTCGAGGGGATACGCGGAAACCCGAAGCAGTGGGAGGAAGCGGAGCGGTTCGGGTACGGTCGGAACGCGGATTACAACTTCAAGTTTCACAACCCCTTGCTGGTGATTTTCTTCGGGCGATACGGGGCCTTTTCCATGACCCTCACCTACCTCGTGTTCCTGCTCCTGCCACTCGTGCTGGCCTTCTACCTGTCGCTGAGCGTGCTGGAGGACAGCGGGTACCTGCCCCGGCTGGCCACGCTGGTAGACCGCCTGTTGAGAATGATCGGTCTCAACGGCCGCGCGGTGATCCCGCTCATTCTCGGTTTCGGGTGCGTGACCGTGGCCACCATCACCACCCGCCTGCTCAACACCCGGCGCGAAAAGACCATCGCCACCGCCATCCTGCAGCTCGCCATACCCTGCTCGGCTCAACTGGCGGTAATTGCCGCCCTCCTGACCACCGCGGGTTTCGAAGCCGTGATCATCTACGTCGTCATCATTTCCGTTTTCCTGGTTTCGGTGGGGACGATCCTCAACCGCGTCCTGCCGGGCGCCCCTTCGCCGCTGCTCCTCGATTTGCCACCCATGCGTCTGCCCCGCGCCGGCAACGTTGTCCGGAAAACGCTTATCAAGACCTACCATTTCATGAAGGAAGCCACCTTGTGGTTTTTCCTGGGCGCCGTGGCAGTGAGCCTGGCGTTCGTGACCTCGGCCCTGGACTGGTGGCGCGGGGTACTGGAGCCGGTTACCACCCTCTGGCTCAAGCTTCCGCGGGAAGCGGCCGACGCGTTCATCATGGGACTGGTGCGGCGGGATTTCGGCGCGGCGGGATTTTACGATATGAACCTGAGTCCCATGCAGGTAGTCGTCGCGTTAGTCACGATCACCTTGTTCGTGCCATGCATCGCGTCCCTCATGGTGATGCTGAAGGAACGGGGTGTGAAGGAAGGCATGGCCATCTGGGTGGGAAGCTGGATTCTGTCGTTCCTGGTGGGGGGGATCACCGCGCAGATATTGCTCTGAGAATTCGG
>JAJRXL010000386.1 GCA_024276335.1 Bacteroidota bacterium | reverse complement strand
TCACCCATCTACGAATCAACCTGAGGAGTACCCACATGCGTTTGTTTTTATCGATGGCTTTCGCGGCGTTACTGATCACCGGCTGTTCGCACACGAACAACCTCGCCGAATACGACGTGAAGGGGAAGACCTGCCTGTTCCGGAACATCGTGGAACCGGAAGCCCGGCAGGTGGAGATAAACATTGCCACGCCATCCACCGGAAGCGTGGTGGGCGACATCATCGTGGCGGTCGGAGAAGGCGCAATCTCCGGTGAAGCGTATCGCAAGCTGGAGCGGGCGGTCAAGCCCGAGGGCGTGGCCGCTTCCATCGCGGCCGAGCTGGAGCAGGCCTTGAAAACCTACCTGCTCGTGGACGCCATTTCGAAATTGAATGACAAGACGGCTTTCATCGTTGAGACCCGCCTTCGTAAATGCGAGCTGCGATCCAGCGGTTCCGGCGTGTTCGTCGTCATCGGCGCGGAAGCCGCGATTTTCGACAGGGCCACGGGGAACCTGGTCTGGGAATACGGCGCAAGCGAAGACTTGCCCATCCGCCGGTCTGTCGTTCCGCCCGTGGACCCGGTCACGCACACTACGGCGGGAATCATCAGCGCCGTGCAACTGACACAGATGTCGGAAGCGGAAATCCAGGAAGCCGTCCAGAGGGCCGCGGCCGCTGTGGGGAGGTAACTTGCGGACGTACTGCGTGAGGATGTGTCGGAACAGGATTGAGCGGTCGCGACGGGGCCGGAAGACTCCTGCAAACGCGGGCGATCAAGACGACATCATGGTTCAGTAACTGTACTTCACTTCCAGGAAGGCCCGCGAGAAATCCTTGGTTCTTCCGAAAGGACTCTCATCGGGACCGAAAAACGTTGTCGCACCGGCGTAAACGTTCACCCCGTCGTACGGGGAATAATTGACGATGGGCAGCAGGAAGAAGTCCACATCCCGCAAGTTCACCACGCCGATGAGCTGGACGTTCCAGGAATCGGAAGCGTCGTATTGTACGCGGAGTGAGGCGCTGTTTGTTACCTTGCCGGGAACGTCGTGAAAAGCCGAAACGAACGGACCGAGTTGCAAGAGCTCGTAATCCCGGGAGTACTTGAACAAGATGTCCTGAATGAACTGCCCGTTGATGACGATATCGTCGGAGGGGTACCAGTCAACGCCCAGCACGTACTTGAAGTGCGGGTTCGTGATGTACGGGTCGGTTCCCGTGGCATCCGCGGTGCGGAAGTACGCGCCTTCTCCCTTGACCATCCACGCGCCGAAACTCCTGGCGAAATCGAATCCAAATACCTGTACTCGGTAATACGCGTATTGGAATCGAACCGAGTTGGTCCCCGGATGGGATGTCGGCGGTAACGACACGTAGAGTGACGGAAAGAGGTCGAAGCCGTTCCAGTAACTGAGCGAGTAATCAAACCCGGAAACATACGAGGAGGCCCGCACGCCGTACTGCATGTTTTTTACCTCGAATCCGGGCAGGTCCTTCCGGACCTCCGTGGGTACACTGCCGATCATGTCCGGTATTCGCATGGGGATCCTGTTCGGCTGGAACACGGGCGTTACGATCATTTCGACGTCCCAGTTGCCGGGATACCAGTTGGCCTTTATTCCAGTTACCGCCAGCCGGTAATCCTCCAGTTCCGCGTCGATGTTGGCGAAATCCCACGGCGTAATATTGTCGGTGGGATTGATCCAGTCCGTTTTTCCCCAGAAGATGAACTGCTTTCCGACCCGCAGGGCGAGTTTCTCCCAGTCGAACTGCACGTACAATTCCACCGGGTAGAGCTCGGTGGCGGCGGAGCGTTCGTCGCTGCCCCGGTTCCGTGTCTCTTCCACGTTGATGTCGAAAGAAGCAAAGGCCGAGAGGTGATCTCCCGCGTGGTGCGACAGGCTTGCTTGCAGGCGGGCGCCGGCGCGGTCGAACCGGGATTGACGGAGGTTCGGATGGGCGAAGAATTTCACGTACCCGTGCAGCTCCGGCGACTGGGCGATTGCCGTACCCGCCAGGACCGCGCACAGCAGGCACACCGCGGCGAATCGCTGTGTCAATGCCATTGTGAAAGAGCCCTCTTGGTGAATGTTGACGCGGGGATGCCCACGTTTACCTTGATGTCCGTGAACTCGAACTCGCTGCTGCGGTGCGCCTGGATGTCTTTCATGACCAGGTGGGTCTGGAACCAGACGCCGTTGATTTTCTTGAGGCCCGGCACGGTCAGGATCTTCCACTTCTTGCCCAGTCGGTCGTAGTACTCCGAGTGGATAATGGTGTAATTCGACTTGTCCACCCAGTGGAAGATCTTCTGGTACCCGATGTCCTTCGCCAGTTCGGGGGAGGCCGGGCGCGCTTCGATGATGTAGCAGTCGATGCCGTCCACGAAGACCGACTTGACCAGGCGATATTTCCAGTCGGCGAGCTTGGGTTTGCCGATATCGTAGTACGTGAAATCGCTGCTCATGAAATTCCCGCCCTTGCCGCTGGAGGCGATGCGCTTGATCCTGCGCAAGGCGGGCAGGTAGAGGTAGCGGTCGTCATCGCGTGTGGCATGCTCGATGATGAGAAAGGCCGTGCCCCGCACGTCGGCGGGCTCGGTGAATCGCATCAGCATGTCGCTCTCGTCATCCGTGCGCTTGCGCGACATCATGTCGATTTTCCGGATCCGTTTGCTCCCGGAAGCGCTGGTGATCGTGAGCGTCACTTTTGCCTTCATGTCTTTCCAGTTTGCCTTGTTCAGGACTTTCTTCATGATGGATGTTCCGTCCTGCGCGTGGGAAACCGGGACGGGGCCCCAGAGCATGGCGAGGACGAGAAGACCGAGTGTCGTTTTCATGGTATGGATTCCTCCCGTTCTTGTTGGTTCCCGGTAGATGACCCGAGGAGTTTCGTGATGGCGCGCGGCTTCAGGATGAGAAAGAGCACCGGGTTGATGGTCAGTGCGCCGAAGGCCGATGTGATCATGGTCAGTCCCAGCAGCATGCCCATGTGTTCGACGCCCTTGAACGTGGAGAGCATCATGAGCGCGAAGCCCAGGGCCACGGTGATGCTGTTGAAGACGATAGCCGTTCCCGCCGTGCCCATGGTGGAGAGCACTGCTTTTTCCATGTCGCCCGTCTTTCGTACCTGTTCGCGGTAAGCATGGATAAAGTGTATGGCGTAATCCACACCCACCCCGATGGCAAGGCTCGATGTTACCATGGTCTCTATGCTGAGCGTGATGCCGCTTAAGCCCATCGTGGCGAAATTGAGGAACACCGCGAAGAACAAGGGCGCGGTGCAATACAGGCCGAGGACGGGCGAGCGAAACAGCAGCGTGGTCAGCAGCCAGATGAGCACGAGCGACGTGATGATGCTCATGAACTGCCCGCGCACGACCATGTTGCGAACGATCAGAAGGATTTTCGCCATTCCGGTGATAGTGGCGTTCGTATCCTGGAAATGATCGTCGATGAACCGCTGCAGCGTGGTGTCCACCTCGGTAAGCACCGAGCCCTTGTCCGACCGGAGGAAGACCGTGATCTTCGCGTTCTGGTACCCCAGGTCCACGAAGTTGGCGAAGTCGTCCGGGCTGCCCGACATCTCGTAGAGCTGGAGGTACTGGGCCACGAGGTCCTTGCCGTTGACCCGGACGGTGTCGGGATAAGGCGAAGCACCGGTGGGCGGCAGGACGATGGTCTCGACCGGGGCGGGGATGTGGAAGTATTCCGGCGCGTCGTTGTTCATGACCTGGTGCATGCGCTTGATCATGTCGGCGATGGATGTCGCGCTTCCCACCTTGTCGATGCGCTCCACGAAGCGCTCCAACGAGTCCATGCGCGCGAGCACCACCGGGTCCTTGATGGCGCCCGGTTCGTTGCCCTCGATCACGACCTGGAAGGTCTCTGCACCGGCAAAGTGCGTGTTGACGATTTTTGTCGCCTTCCACAATGGATGATCCGGGGGGAAGTTGTCGATCGAGCTGGATTCGACCCGGAGCTGGCTGATGCCGATGATGGAGACGAGCACGACGGCAGATATCGAGAACAGGAATCCGTAGCGGTTGGCGACGAGGCGCGCGCCGTACCGCGTCATAGTCGGGCTCAGCGGGGTGCGCTCTTTTTTCCACCGCGGGTGCACCTTGATCTTGAGCAGTGTCAGAACGGCGGGGATGAAAATCAGCGACCAGAGCATAGCCACCATGACGCCGAAGGCGCTGAACATGCCTAGTTGTTCCAGGGAATCCATGTTGCTCGTGTTGAGGGCCAGGAATCCGATGGCCGTCGTGACAGAGGTCAGGATGACCGGGGCCCGTAAGTGCTCCATGGTATGCCGCATCAGCTCGGCCGACGAACTGAAGCGCGACGCGTTCTGGTAGTAGTGCGTCAGAAGGTGGATGCTGTCCGCGATGCCGATTGCCATGAGGAGAATGGGCAGCATGTCGGTGGAGTGCGAGAGCGGCGCCTTGACCAGCGCCATGAAGCCGAGCGACCAGATCACGGAGCTGAGAACGATGACGAGGGGAATGAGAATCCCGCGCAGGCTCCGGAAGATCACGAACAGCAGCAGGAACATGAGGATGATCCCGCTGGTGAAGAAGGTCTTCATGTCGTGGGCGATGCCGAGGCTGACGTAATAGTTCACGATGGGCTTACCCACCGCGGTTACCATTTCACCCGTGCGTTCCTGGTACGTTGAGAGGAACGAGAGCAGTTTCGAAGTGAATTCCTTGGCGTCCGCGGTGTTGCGAAGGAAGAGAAGTATCCCGGCCGACTTCCGGTCGTTGGAGACAATGGACTTGACGAAGAGGGGGTTGGAGTACAGCCGGTCACGGAATTGCCGGATGTCGTCGTCTGTTTTGGGAAGCGAACCCAGCGCCTCCCGCACGCTCATGCCGTCCTCCGTGGCCTGGATGACCTTCACGTTGGTGGGGCTCATGACTTTGTAGAGTTCGGGGAATGCCTCCAACTCGCGGGTGAGACGATCGAGATGGTCGATGGAGGCGGTCGTGAACAGGGAGTCCTCGGGCACGTACAGCACCATGATGAATTCCTTGGACGGGAATATCGTTCCCAGGGAGTCGTAGAGTCGCCGGGCGGGAAGATCAGGCGGAAGCGCCTTGGTGATATCCGGATCCATCTTCAGGTAGCGCATCTCGTAACCGAAGAACGCGGTGACGATGACCAGGCCGAGGATGGCCAGGACGGGTTTCCGAATGGCGGTGTCGGTAAGCCATTTCATTGCTTACGTTTCCTTGTCTTCAATGAATTGGAGATCATGTCCAGGAAGATGTCGGCTTCTTTCTGAACTTGTTTGTAGTTGTATCCCTGCACCAGCTTGACGCTTGTCCCGATGATGAACGTCCAGATGATGCGGATCATGTCCTCGCTGTCAACAGCGATCCTCGCGCGGTCGAAAGCCGTCTTCAGGTGGTCGTCGATGGGACGCCGGAGATCGTTGAGCAGGCGCACCAGGCGCTGTTCGCGTTTCAGGAACACGGGGGAACTCCGGCCGAAAGGGAAGAAGAGCGAGAGCAGCTGCGGGCGTCGCCGGAAGTACGCGAGGAAAAATGTAACCAGGAGGCGCACGATTTGTTGAGGCCGCGTCTCCTCCTTGATGACTTCGAAAGCCGCGGCATAGTACTCCCGCGATTTCAATTCCACGAGAGTACGGAAAATTTCTTCCTTGGTCTTGAAGTAGTAGTAAAGCGTGGCTTTGCCCAGGCGGGCGGCGCGGGAAATCATCTCCATGTTCGTGTCCGTGTACCCGCGCTCGGCAAACATGGCCAGCGCCGCGTCCAGGATGGCGTTGACGCGTCCCTGTTTTTCTTCTTCCCTGCGTTCGGCGATGGACATTGCAAAGGGTTCCGTTGTCAACCATACGGTCGAACATCGACCGAATGGTTGGAATATAACCATACGGTCGGGATAGTGCAAGACCGCGGAAAGTCGAAACAACGCCGCCGGGTTTCCTTCCTGTCCTCCTTTGTACGAGTGCTTCATAGCCGACCCGGTCAGCCGGGCTCCGCACGCTCTTTGTTTGAATCGCCCGTCGGCATATCTTCATGTATGCCGTGTTTTCAATACATATCGAGAAAGGAGGCAGATTGGTGAAACGACTCTGT
>JAJRXL010000385.1 GCA_024276335.1 Bacteroidota bacterium | reverse complement strand
TTCGGTTTCCTGGGCGCGAACGGCGCCGGAAAGACCACGGCCATCCGCATGTTCTGCGGACTGCTGGAACCAACGGCGGGATCTGCCACCGTGGGCGGAATCGACGTGGCCCGGAACCCGGAACAGGTCAAGCAGGCCATCGGCTACATGAGCCAGAAGTTTTCCCTCTACGAGGACCTGACCGTGCGGGAAAACATCGAGTTCTACGGCGGCGTGTACGGCCTGACCCGGAGCCAGATCCGCGAGCGGCTCCACCGCCTCCTCGAGGAACTCAACCTCGGAGAGCAGCAAAACACGGTCACGGGCGAGCTCCCGCTGGGCTGGAAGCAGCGCCTCGCGCTGAGCACCGCCCTCCTGCACGACCCCGAGATCGTGTTCCTGGATGAACCGACGGGCGGCGTGGACCCCATCTCCCGCCGGAATTTCTGGCGGATCATTCACAACCTCGGCGAATCCGGCAAGACTATCTTCGTCACCACCCACTACATGGACGAAGCGGAGTACTGCAACCGCCTTTCGATCATGTACCACGGAAAGATCATCGAAATGGGAACGCCATCGGCGTTGAAACAACGGCACTCCTGCTCCAGCATGCAGCAGGTTTTTCTCCACCTGGTCGGCAAGCGGGGAGGCGCGGACGAATGAACGAGCGCATCCTCTCCATGATGAAGAAAGAATTCATTCACATCTTCCGCGACCCGCGGACGCTCATCATCATCATTCTCATGCCGATGGTCATGATCGTCCTGTACGGGTACGCCATAACGCTGGACATGCGCAACATCCCGTTCGCGGTCGTGGATCATTCGAACACGCCCGCCTCGCGCACCCTGGTGGACGCGTTCGCGGAGAATTCCTTTTTCATCCTCAAGCCGATTCCCGCGAACGAATCCAACCTGGAAGACCTTGTCCTGGAACGCGAGGTAAAAATGATCCTGGTCGTTCCACGTTCGTTCGCGGAAGAACTGGAACGCGAACCCCGCATCAAGGTCCAGTTGCTGATCGACGCCAGTGATCCCAACGTGGCGAATTTCATCTACAAGTACAGCGACCAGATCGTCCAGCAGTTCAACCGGAACCGCGCCGCATCGCCCCTGCTCTTCAGCCTGGAGCCGAGGTTGTTGTACAACCCGGACATGCGCAGCGCGGAATTCTTCGTCCCGGGACTGGTGGCTATCATCCTGTTGCTCATCTGCGCCCTGCTGACGTCGATCACCATCGCGCGGGAAAAGGAAACGGGCACCCTGGAACAGATTCTCGTGTCGCCTGTCCACCCGGCCGAGATTATCGTCGGCAAGGTGATTCCGTACATCGTTCTCGGCATGATCGACGCGGTCCTGGTGGTGCTGTCGGGCATCGTACTGTTCGACGTGCCGTTCCACGGCGCGCCGCCGCTCCTGCTCGGAATGACGCTGCTGTACGTGTTCGCCTCGCTGGCCCTGGGCGTGCTCATTTCCACCCTAACCAGCTCCCAGCGCGTCGCCATGATGCTGGCCCTGGTCACGACACTTCTCCCGACTATCATGCTGAGCGGGTTCATCTTTCCCATCGCCAGCATGCCGGTTGTGTTGCAAGGCATCTCGTACGCCATTCCCGCCCGGTACTACATGATCATCATACGGGGCATCATGATGAAAGGCGTGGGAGTGCCGGAATTATGGCACCAGGGATTGATCCTGTTCGGAATCGGGGTGGCGCTTCTCGCCATCGCGGCGCGGCGGTTCAAGTCGCGGTTGGAGGTATAAATGAAACGGATACTCTATCTCGTGCAAAAGGAATTCCGGCAGATCAGGCGCGATCCGCCCATGCTCGGCGTCATCTTCATCATGCCGGTCATACAGATCGTCCTGCTGGGGTACGCGGTGACGACGGACATTCTCCACACGCGCATCGTTATCGTGGATCGCGACAACTCCCAGTACAGCCGGGAGTACACGGCCCGGTTCGACCACACCGTGTATTTCGACGTGGTGGAGCAGGACCCGGAAATCACCACACTGACCGACTACCTGGACCGCGGACTCGCTGGCATCGTGATGGTCATTCCCCGTGATTTCCAGCGCGACGTGGTGTTGGGTGCCTGGCCGAAGGTGCAGCTTCTCGTCGATGCCCTGGACGGCAACAGCGCGGGAATCGCCATCGGGTACCTCGCGCAGATGGCGGCCCAGGCGCAACTCGAGATCGTCCGGACCGAGCCCGCCCTGGCGCGCGAGCTGGCGTCCGCCCACGTGGTATCGGTCGAGCCGCGCATGTGGTACAACCCGAACCTGGAGAGCAGGTTCTACATGGTGCCCGGCATCGTGGCGCTGCTCCTGACCATGGTCAGCCTGTTCCTGGCCTCGATGGGCATCGTGCGGGAAAAGGAAGTCGGCACGCTGGAGCAGCTCATGGTCACGCCCATCCATCCGCTGGAAATGATGATCGGCAAGACGATCCCCTTCGCCATCCTGGGGTTGATCGAGGTCAGCGTCGGCATCCTCGCCGCCTGGGTGATCTTCGGGATCGGCCTCGAGGGCAGTTTCTTCCTCCTGCTCGGGTTCAGCCTCGTGTACCTCTTCACCACGCTGTCGTTCGGCATCCTGATCAGCACCGTGTCGCACACGCAACAACAGGCGATGTTCACGGCCTGGTTCTTCTCCGTGTTCATGATCCTGCTGTCCGGCTTCTTCGTGCCCATCGCCAACATGCCGGACGGCATCCAGTACCTGACCTACGTGAATCCGCTGCGGTACTTCATCACCATCGTGCGGGAAATTTACATGAAGGGATCGGGAATCCAGCACCTCTGGAAGGAAGGCCTCGCCCTCGCGGCCTACGGCCTCGTCATGATCGTGCTCGCTTCGTCGCGGTTCAGGAAGAGGGTGGGATGAGCAGGTTAATAGGTAATAGTTAGAGGTTATAGGAGTGTAAATTGTAAATGCCTAAAAACGATTGACGGAATTATTCAACTATAAACCTGTTTTTTTGTTGTTGTATCGTGGTAATTTCCATTTTGATACAGGTAAATCTTCATCCGTGGATAATCCTTTCGTCGAAGCTTTTTGAGAATATCTTCGAACTGTATGGGACTGAGCATGCCCGGCAAGGATAGATGCGGGCGATCGGCATTGTAAAGGTGCACGGCCCTGGCGAGTTCTCTTTCTAATGATTCCAACGTATCGATCTTCCAACATCGCAAGTATTCGTTCTTTATGATCCCATTAATGCGTTCCGCATACGCGTTTTCCAGGGCGGTCTTACACATACTAATGCGGATGTTATTCTTCTCCAAGCGTTGTATGTACTTTCGAGAGCAATATTGGCTCCCCCTATCCGAATGGTGAATCAGAGAGCTGTGCTTCCGGGAACCGCGCTGCTGTAAGGCCATATCGAGCGCCCGAAGACTCGCGTCAACACGTAAATCCGCACTGGCGCTGTATCCGACGATCCGCCTACTGTATACATCGATAATGAAGCTCAGATAGTAAAAACGATTCCCCGCGAAAAAGTACGTAATATCACTCGCCCATACTTGATTGATATCGCAGACTTCTTTGCCCGCAATCAAATTCGGATGACGGGCGTATCGTGATGCACGCGTGGTACGCATTGCATTGTGCTTTTTCCGTACTCGATAGCCGTGAGCAAACGCCAAGCGTTCAAACTGATCGCGCCCAATGCCCCGGGGCTGGATCGCGGAGTACATCTTGCGAACGCCCATCTGGGGATGGCTCTTGCGCAAGCGGACAATCGAACGAAGAACCTTTTCATCGCGATGCCATTGCAATCCTTCCTGGCATCGTTGTGCGTAATGGGCTTGACGGGTCTTTCCCGCGGTTTTGTAGACGGCCTTCATGGCGTATCCATGCTGCTTTCGGTGGGTGCGGAACCATTCGAGCGCAAAGTATCGTGTTTTTTTTTGAAATCAATCCGTCTCCTCCGAGCTGATCTCCACGACCTTTTTCAAGTAATCTATCTCCAATTGCTTTTGTCCGATGACGCGCTCAAGCTCTGAGACCCGCTCCAGAAGTTTTTTCGTTCGCGAAATCTCGCTTTCCAATTCCACGACCTGGCGCACACCTTTCTCCAAGTGCCTCGAATACTTGTGTATCCACTTATAGACCGACGTGCCACTTACCTTGTACAATCGGCAAACGTCCGATACCGTGACCACCTGTTCTTCAATCTCTTGAACGATGCGTTGTTTCAACGCTTTGCTGAAGCTTCGTTGTGCTCGCAATGCAGATATCTCCTGTTGTGAGTGTTTCCTTTTTTTCATCATTGCTCCAAATATAGTGTACGAAATTTGGTCAACGTATTTCAGGCGATGACAATCCACGAGCTACGAGCCACGAGCTAAACACATCCAAAATCCGAGAGTCCATCCACTCATATACGCCTCTACGCTCACTCCCAATAACATTTTTTCTTCGTTCAAACTCCGGTCCTTGACGATGAACGAAAAAAACCGTACACTGCCGTTGCATCTTTTCCACACCACTTCTACATAGAATGCAACCAATATCCTCTTTTCTTTTGCGCTGTTGTTCGCGGGTCGTTTTCCGGCGACCGCCTACACTACCACGATACGATTTCTTTCAACCGATAATACAGGGAGATCACAAGTGATACGCCATATTTTTTCTTTCACACTCCTTGCCCTTCTCTCGTGCTCACAGCTTTCTACATACGCCCAGGTTCCCGGCGCAAAGGATTCTACAGCCGGGCAGGGATTGCCCGACGCCGTGCTCAGCGACGAGATCCGCATTCCCGTGTACCAGTACTTGTACAATTACCCGCACCCCGGCCTGGGAGCGGATATCACCGGCCTGGGCGATATCAACGGCGACGGGATAGGAGACTTTGCCATAAGCACGATGCTCGACACGACGTTCATCTACTTCGGGGGGCGAGAGTTCGATGGCGAACCGGTCTTGTTTGTGCTGGGCGGAGGACTAGGACTTGGGGGAGGAGTAGAAGCAGGCGATTTCAACGGGGATGGATATCCTGATATCGTCACATCGCGCACGGATTGGACGTTGACACAAGACCCGGAATTCTATGGATTGGTACGGCTGTATTTTCATAAAAAAGCAATACCGTATTACGGTGATGAACCTGATCTGCAATTTACAGGTCGTCGTGATCATTCCTTTATCGGACGCGATTTATGGGTAGCCGATGTCAATGGAGACGGTATTGACGACTTGCTGCTGAACTCGCTCACCGATTCAACGGAGGCCGGCACGGGGGCGTTGTACCTGCACCTGGGCGGCCCGGACATGGACACGATCCCCGATCACGTGTTCACCGATCCCAACGTGGACGACGGG
>JAJRXL010000384.1 GCA_024276335.1 Bacteroidota bacterium | reverse complement strand
TGAAAGACACTACCACCGGCTCCGACCACGGACCTCCACACAAGCTGCTCCGTACGCGGCACAGGTACTTACCCGGGGAAAGCGGGGCAGTGGTAAATTTTGGGCCGGTAATCGTATAGGTTTCAATCGAATCGTCATTTATCAGGGTGAATTCGAATGTGCCCAGGTCCTGGTTCCCGATCCGGTTCGTCGAGCAATAGATCGTCACTCTGCACCTGTCCTGGGAAAGCTGGAACACCGAAGGCAACACGGGCCGCGTGGGGAGCACATGGTCGAAAAGCCGACGGCCATCTTCGTCAATCCTGTAAATGCAGAGGGAGGACTTTTTCGTCTTGCGAAGGATGACGTCCTCGTTGTAGCGCGTTACTCCCGACCGTGTGACGACCCATATCCTGTTACGGCTGTCCCGGAAAAGTTTCGTCACCGCCTGGTGCGTGAGGCCGGCGGTAACAACGGAGATAATGCCAAGAGGGAACCGGCGCAGGACAAACAATCCCTTCTCTCCACCTGCCAGGATATACTCCTGATCAACCAGGATCGCGTTCACGGGACCGCTGGTTTTTTCATCCAGAACGACAGCCAGTGACGTATCCATGTCTTTAAACAGCCCGCGCCGGGATGCCACCAGCAATTTCCCGTCGGTGTCAAATGCCAGGGAACGCACCTGTTCATGCCAGTCCCGGAGATCGAGGCGAGGGATGCGTTCCACACGCATGGTCTTTTCGTTGAAATACGCCAGTCCTTTATCCGTGCCAATCCAGGCCCCGGACGAATCGGGGAGTATGCAATTCACGTGGGGATTGGGAAGACCGGGCCGGAAAATGCTTCCGGGAACCCGGCTGGAGGAGGTATCGAAAAACAGTAACTCCCGCCCCTTTTCATTCGACCGAAAATACCCGAGATTTCGATTCATGTAAAACAGTATTCCCCCTCGCCGGGTGTGGGCAAATCCACGTAAATGCGAGGGGATCACAGGCGCCTTTTCGGAAGAAAAACAGGAAAAAACGACACAACCCGAACGCCGGTCTCCGGGTTTTGCATATCGTACCAACCGGGTCGATGTCATGATCCATAACTTATCGTCATAGTTATGCATGTCTTCTATAAAGTAAATCGGGGGGTTCGGTTCAGTTTGGGAAAATGATAAGACGCGCTGCATACGTGAATCCGGCCCGATACGGTACACGTTGTTCTCAACACCCAGAAATACACGGCCCCGGAATTCCTCTATGGCGTTCACGGGTTTCCGAACAGCGTATTTCCGGGTCGTGGGAGATAACAAGTGGGTCAATCCGCAATACGTCGGTATCCAGAGTGAACCATCGTTGTCGCGCCAAAGATAGTTGTGGATATAGCTGTTGGAGAGGCCGTTCGTAGTGTTGAGCACATCGAGGATATCCTCACCGTTGGCGCTCATTTTGAAAACGCCAAGTCCTGGTTGAGTCACCCAAAGATATCCTCCCCCGGAAATGATGGCTCCCATGCGGGACAGGGGAAGCTTGTGTACACCAGACCTGTCGAGTCGGAACACCCCGTCATCCATCGAAAAAAACAGGCCTCCGGAATTACCATGGATCCAGAAAACATGCCCATTCTTATTATAGTCGTACAATGATGGAACGAGAACTTCAACGTTGTACGAATTACTGCCTTTTGTCAACCGGAATATCGAGGAGGAAGCCGCCAGGAGCGAATTCCCCGAGACTTCCAACGCGGTGATACCGTGACCGGGAATTCCGTCCTTACGCGTAAGCTGGCCAAACGAGTAGCCGTCTTTGCCCGGCCGACACCATTGTAATCCCGGGTTGATGCTATCCCGGTATCTCCTGTCATACGTCCGGTAATCATCGCTTATTGCATTGATCCATAGCTTTCCGTCCCATGCCACCAGGAACGCCGTCGTATATCTGCCGAATTCATCCACGTGGCGGAAGACCGGCTTTTTCCCCGAGGTCGAATCCGCCTGGAAACGATAGACGCCATCGATCGTACCGCACCAGAGTGTCCCGTCATAGATCGCCATGCCCAGCACCGCTCTTTTCAAACCGTCATCCTCGCCGAAGTGAAGCCAGTTGGTGCCATCGAATCGCGACACCCCGCGCTCGTGTCCGATCCAGAGCATTCCCGCGCTGTCCCTGATCACGCTGTACACGATGGAGGTGGGGAGCCCGTCAGGTTCCAGGAATATCTTCGTGTCCCACTGTTGACCGTAACTCGTCAAGACCGCCACGGAAAGAACGGCGGCAATTCTCAGCACGCAAGCCACGAGGCAAGCTAACGGCCTGTTTCGCTCTTTTAAATAGCGGGAAGCGCCGCTGAAAACCAGCGGGAAGGTGACCTGTCTTTCCATGAACGGTGTCATTTCTTTCACAGGAGGATCCGATGTATTACATTAGGAAAGATAAACAACTTTGGTATTGCACGATGGCTGAATCGCCTCAAATAACTCATGTATCGCCTGTTCTTGGTTGACGACTGGCCGGATACCCTCGCGTTGCTGGCGAAGGAACTCGAGACGAACGGCTTCCGTGTCGAAACCTTCACATCGGGGAAGTCCGTTCTCGAGCGGCTTCGAAGCGATCACCCCGACCTTCTGCTGGTTGACGTAAACATGCCGGAAGTATCCGGCCTCGACGTCCTCAACGAGCTTCCCTCGGTCGCGCCCGGCGTCCCGGCCATTCTTATGACGGGAGTCGAGGAGAATCTCACCGAAGTAACCGTCAGGGCCATGAAGCTTCACGCGGTGGATTTCATCGAAAAATCTTCGCCGATTGAAACTATCCTGGACAAGATCAGGGATGTCGTCGAAAAACACCGCGCCTTGTTGCATGACCGCTACACAAGCGAGCAGATGCTGGAGAAATTCGGGTTCATCGGCTCCAGTCCGGCCATGCAAAAATTGTGCTCGATGATAGAGCGCGTAGCGGATTCGCCCCATCCCGTTTTGTTGATCGGTGAAACGGGCACCGGCAAGGAGCTGGTGGCGCGGGCAATTCACCGGTTGAGCAATCGTCGCGACGAAGTATTTATCGCGGTGAATTGCGGCGCCATCGTGGACACCTTGGCGGAAAGCGAGCTCTTCGGTCACGTCAAGGGTGCGTTCACCGGGGCCGACGCTGCCCGGGAGGGGCTCTTCAGCCTGGCGGAAAAAGGCACCCTTTTCCTGGACGAAATCTCCGAGGCCAGTTCCACCATACAGGTCAAGCTGCTCCGGGCGCTCGACCCAGGCGAATTCACGCCCATCGGGGGAATGCCCCGGATAGTTAGGACGCGGATTATATGCAGCACCAACCGTTCCCTGAGACACGGCGAGATGGACAATCTCCGGCGCGACCTGTTTTTCCGCCTGGAAGCGGGCGCGATCCACGTGCCGCCCCTCCGCAACCGGAAAGAGGATATTCCCGTGCTGGCGCGGTTCTTTTTCGAACAGGAGCAGCGATTCAGGACGGACACGCGGCCATCCGGTATTGCTCCGGAAGCCCTGGACCTCCTGTCCATGATGCGCTGGGAGGGCAACGTGCGAGAGCTCCGGGGCTTTATCCAACGCCTGTGCCTGAGCGTATCCGACGAGATCATTACGGCGGAGCACGTCTCGGAGGTCGCCAGGGAACGATACCGCTCCGGCGAGCAGGAAAACAACGCGGGAAGCATGCTCGAATTCATCGCGTCCCATCGCTCGCTCATACTCCGTGACGGCGTGGAAGCGTTTCTCAGCGCTTTCCGCTCCGAGCTCTTTCGATTCTTTCTCTCTGAAACAGGCGGCAACAAGGCCGAGGCCGCCCGCCTGTTGAAAATGGATCCGAGCACGTTCCGTAAAGCCCTGGAACGGCTGGGGCTTTGACACAGGGCGGAATACTCCGCTCGCAAACAGGGAACCACAAGATTTCCTCTTCGTTCTTCCTCCCGTTTTCCCCTCAGTGAACAATCACTGACGCTTCGATTCGGGAATTTATTCCCGTGAGACGGGAAAATATTCCCGTTGAGATAAATCGCGGGCTTGGTCTTGCTCCCCCCGTGCGCCTCCGATCAACAAGCGTCGTTCTGGTACGGATATTGAATTCAACCAGGAAGTTGTTCCATTCTCTCGTGGAGGCGATCATGATAACATGTTTACTCAGTCGGTTCTTTTCCAGGAGTATCATTCTTGTTGTTCTTGCGATCTGTATGGGTCCGTGGAGCATAAGCGCGCAGTGGACAAGGCAACCATGCCCGGTGATT
>JAJRXL010000383.1 GCA_024276335.1 Bacteroidota bacterium | reverse complement strand
GTCCTCGCTGACCTGGACGACGTATCGCTGGTCGCCATACGTCATTTCTCCGACGATACGCGTCGTTCTCCTGATCACGTCACGAACGATATTCCCCGACGCATCCGTGGTATCGATACGGTACCGCCATATGCTCCCGATCGTGGTAGGATACCATTGTGCGTCGTGCCAGATTTCCCTCGCCCCGGATACGATTACGGTATCCGTTTTGCCGCAACCATTCCATAAGCATACCATCAGCAAAAACAACATGCTAGCGGCAAGAGCCAGAAAAATACGCCGGTGTTTCATCCTTTCCATCGTCACTTTCCCGTGCGTAAGAAGTCCATAAGTTTGTGCAGGGCTACCGCGCGATGGCTGATGCGATTCTTCTCGTCATTGCTCATCTCCGCGTACGACTTGTCAGAGCCGAGCGGTTGGAAGACGGGATCATACCCGAACCCGTTGGCGCCGCGGGGCCGTTCCAGGATTTTCCCCTCGACCCTGCCCTCCAGTGTGATCTCCCGCCTGCCCTCCACGTAGGCGACGACAGTGCGGAAACATGCCTGCCTTCGCCGCTCCGGGACGCCGCGCAAATTCCATAATAACTTACGAACGTTGTCTTCGTACGTGGCATCCTCTCCTGCGTATCGTGCCGAACGAATGCCGGGTTCACCAAGCAAGTAATACACTTCCAGGCCGGTATCATCCGCCACCGAGGGCGATCCGGTGCATTCGAACGCAGACCGGGCCTTGAGTAAAGCGTTTTCCTCCAGTGTCGCACCGGTTTCCTCCACCGAAGGACACTGGCCGGGCAATTCCTCGATCTCGTAGTCCAGTTCGGAAAGAATTGCCCGGACTTCCGCTACCTTGTGGGGATTTCGTGTGGCCAGCACCAACCGACGAGCGCTCATGCCTGTAATTCCCCGCAGTCCATCGCTGTGTTCAAAAAGACAATATGCCCGAAGGCAACGTCATGCGCCGGTTTCGACTGACAAGGATTGGCGTTCACAGCGAGGTTTCTTCCATGTATGTAACAGTGACGTCGTTTATCCCGAAATTGACAAGGTCCTTGGCAAACCTTCTTCCCTCCGGCGACGCGAGGGCCCCTTGCATCTTATCTTCTCCGGCGAAGGATATTTCGATCATCACGTCATAGAGCTGCTCGCCGATCGGCGCGCCCAGGATACGATACGCTTGTATGCCTTGCTGTCCGGGTAATTGTTCGAGATACGGAAGATGGTTTCGGGAAAGAATCTTCCGAAAGTCATCCACGTTGCCCGGCGCTTTATAGAATACCTGTAGTTTTACCACTGTCGCTTTTTCGTTTTGTCTGCATAACCCATGCGAATAAAATGTAGTCAGATTATCGTCGCAGGCCAATAGGGGTTGCACATTGCTTTAATATCGACTAAGTTACGTTTTCACGGGCGGTTAGCTCAGTTGGTTTAGAGCGTCTGGTTTACACCCAGAAGGTCGGGGGTTCGACTCCCTCACCGCCCACCATTGAAAACAGTTCGAACGACTCCCTCGCCAAAACAGCTAAACATCCCTCCGCCGGGGCGTTTAATGCTTCGATGAAATAATCATCATCGGGACAATACCATCCGGCGCGTCAGGACTTTGCCCTGTGTTCGCAAGCGGTAGAGATATACCCCGGCCGGGACCCGTATTTGATCCATGTCTCTCCCATCCCATGTTTGAACATGGAACCCGGGTTTAAAATCTCCACGGGCAAGAACGACGATCCTTCTGCCCAACATATCGAGGACCTCAAGCACGACATGGGCCGGCTCATCCAGTTCGAAGGCGATTTCCGTCTCGGGATTAAACGGGTTCGGGTAGTTCGCCAGTAATTTCGTCGTGGTCGGGGCGACGTCCATGTAAACCAGGGCCACGGGAGACAACGTTTCCCTTCCATCGTAATCTTTTTGCCGCAGGCGATACGCGCACACCGGTCCCATTTCCGGGTTCCGATCTACATATTCGTAGAAATGCGGTTGCGTGCTGGTTCCGTTCCCGGGCACGAAGCAGACCGATTTCCAGGAGCCATCCGCCGCACGACACTCGATGCTCCACCCCGCGTTCGATGTTTCCCGCGCCGTCCTCCAGGTAAGCAGGACGCCTTCGTCAACACGTTCCGCCATGAAGGAAACCAGTTCCACCGGCGTGGCACGGAAAAGAGATCGTATCGGCTCCTGGAACGCTTGTTGTACCTCGTTGTAATAGCCGTTTGCCATTTTGGATACGAAAACGGTGAAGTCGCACTTATCCACGTTCCACCAGGATGGCAACGTCTGGGTTATCGTCCGATTAATGACATCTCCTGCCTTGAACCCCGTGGCGGTCAGGAACTCGCCCTGAGCTCCCGTAATCATCTTGCGGACGACGTGCTTGTGATAATAAGGATCGAGATAGACCGTTCCGCCGCCGGGTGGGTAGTACTTCTGCCTGAGGTTGATGCCACTCTCCGAGATGATCGCGTTCAAACGATATTCCCCGCTCATGTCAGAAAGGATCGTCAGCTTGATGTTTGCGGTCAGGAGTCGCGTCGGTTCATGGAACGTACCGGTCACGCTGATGGAGAGCGGTGACGTGACCGCGGCGCGCGCCTGGCATCGCGCTCTCCAACTACCGCGGCTAACCGGTATTTTCGACTCGCCGGGCCAAAGGACGCGATCGATTGCCGCCTGCGGGTACGCCGGTTGCATCGCATTAACAAAGATGTTGCCCTCGGGCGTCTCCAGACTATCACCACGGTGATAGGCCAAAGCGCGTACGTTGTCCCCTGTATTGAGAATATCTTCAATCACTGCGGCGCCGTATGGACAGAAACCGCACCACGCCCCGGTGAATTCTTCAATCAGGACGGTTCGCGTGGTCTGGGAGCTTGCGAAAGATGGGAAGAGCAGAAACAGGAGCGATAGAACCAGTAAAGCTTTTTTCATGTCAACCGCCTACAGTTATTCAACGAAAAGATCGGTGTTTATATGGGAAGGATGAAAGCATTCCAGAATGTGTCCGTGCCCTGCTACGGGTAAAATATAGTAAAGACCCGCCCTCGCTCCAATCATTTTTCCGGGGCAGGATCGACACGCGAAAAGGTAAGACAAGGGGCGTCATGACGTGAACGCCCCTGAGCTGTTAAAACATTCCAAACACTATCAAGCTTCCGATTTTTCCTCCTTGATAATCAGTCCGGCAATTGCGCCGCCAATAACCATTTCTACAAGTGTTCCAAGGAACCAGACCAGCGCCATCGAGTACGGTATCGGCATGACCGCGTAGGTGCCGTACGCCATGGAGATTCCGAAAGCACAACCGAACAGCAATCCATAGAGAAGACCATTTGTCACCGTCTTCGGCGAAACCAGGCGCGCATAGATATACACGAAAAAGAAACTGACGACCAGAGCCACGATGATCAACAGCACCATATTCATTTCTTCCGGTGACCGCCACAGGTTTGCAGTCTGTTCGTAAGCGGAGGACAGGATAACCTGGTGAATAACATAATCCAGTATCTCCCAAGCAACGAACACGAGCACAACAGCGAGAACTATTCGTTTTGCCATGGTGACTCTCCTTAATGGTTAGAAAGGTAGGGAATATGAATGGAGCGATGGAACCCAAGCCGTAAACAGACTTTCCACACGAACGTACTCCTTGTAATTCGTTTACCATCGTGAAGTAAAGAAAAAAGCTTTTATAATCAAAACCGACCGGTGAAAAAGGAACAGCCGTGGCCGTTAGATCGGTATCGAAAACTTCGGCCAAGGAATCGTCATCCGTATGTGGAGATGACGTGATGACAGGCCGGGGGATTCTGTGCCTGACGCACATACAAAAAAGCCCACGATTTCCATCGTAGGTCATCGGCGGCATACACCTTCGATCCGTATCGGGTTCAACCGATTACAAGACCGTTTCAACGGTTTTTCCGAGTTGATCTTGGATTTTGGAATCCGAAGGAT
>JAJRXL010000382.1 GCA_024276335.1 Bacteroidota bacterium | reverse complement strand
GTGCGTGCGGTGACAACCGTGCAATAAGGGAAATTTCCACTGATCCACGCATCGAGCACTGCCCGCAGGTCGTCGTTGTCTTCCACGATCAGAATGGTTGAATCACCTGTCATTGTGACACCTCGCTGTTCCATGCTATTCTTGGATTTTTATTTCCCGGCTCCATCTTTTTACTCTCATTCCGCCCGTCCGCCGTCCGCTGTCCGAGCGATGTACTAAGAGTAATATACAAACTTGTCAAGAGGTTTGTTGTACGGAAACCACGACAATTTGGCTGCGGGAACCACGACAATTTTGACCCCTAAAATGAACAAAACGAGTCAAAAAATAAATACACATGGCGAATACAGAGCGTATTCGCCAATATTCATTGCGTGTGGCAAGGAACGAATGTTTTTTTATGAAATTATTACAACGGAGGTTTCGAGGAGATTGAACAGGGGTGTGTGAAGGGCCGGAAAAGCAGGAGCAGGTCGCTGTTTCGTGGAAATTGAAAACGGGTGATACGGACAAAATGACACGAGGATGCTGGGTTTGAAAATTGAGATTTGAGATTTCGGATTTGGCGCTTCTTGATGGAAGTGACATACGCCGGAGCATAGAAGACAGTGGATAGGTCAGAATGCTCTAACGTTTGAACGTTCTTAATGTTAATTGAAACTGCGAAGGACGCAAAAATATTACGGTAGAGACCGCAGAGGGTTGTAATAATGCTTCTGGCAGCTCCTCTCGCATCCCCGGGTTCTATCCTTTTGTACCAGTGGTCGTTGTCGTAAAGGCAATCGAAGTCACCAGAACGGGGCCATTTTCGTTGGAGCGCGGATTCGCTCCAACCCTTTACAGTGACAGGAGAGAAACTCTCCAATGGAGTACTTCGCCGATCGATCAGCATAGTGGATCGTTCTTTTCTACCGTTCGATCGGCATCTTCCGCGCGAGGGCCACGTCGTCAGCAATGAACCGGGAGATGGAAAATCTCCAAGAACAATTCACCGTTTTGAAACGTTTCGTACCTTCAACCTGGTATGTAACAGCCTGAAAATATGCCGGCCAATACAACGGGCGGTTGCGATTCCGCGCCGGATGTGCTATCATAAGCCGAAAACTTTCATGATCCACAACGTTTCGGTAACCCATCAACAAAAGGAGATTGATGATGAAAGTAAAAGACATCCTCAAGAAGAAAGATACTACCGTACACTGCATCAGTCCCCGGAAAACTATCAAAGAAGCTATCCACATGCTGGTTGAGCATAACATCGGGTCGTTGCTCGTAACTGACAACGAAAAAACAGTCGGTATTATAAGCGAGCGGGATATTCTCCGCGTTTGTAACTCCGATGTAACAACCGTAGGCTCGGAACCGGTGGAATCGTTCATGACGAAAGACGTTATCATCGGAACTCCTGACGACGACATTGATGCGGTCATGTCGGTGATGACCGAGAAGAAGATCAGACACTTGCCCATCCTGGACGGTCAGAAGATCGTTGGCATGATCTCTATCGGAGACGTTGTGAAATCTCAACTGCATGAAAGTGAACACCATGTCCACTATCTACGCGACTACATCATGGGAGCGTAACACGTACCGGGGAAAGCGAATAACGTACCGCGCGTAGGGTCAATCTCCGCTTTTTCTTGCTCTTACCACGTAATACGTTGAATGGATATCATCGGGGTCGGTAATAACGTCCCGGTAGTCGTGGCGATGCAGTATCTCAAAGCCGTACGCGTGGAGCAATTCCTTGAATTCGGAATCGGTGTACTCGACGAAAAAGTACCGGTAAACCCCGATGTTGTCCGGACGATCGGGATCGAAAATGTAAGTCAGAAAGGCGTGGCAGGAAGTTCCGTCCACGGTGACGAGTTCCTGGAGATAGAGATGTGGCCGGGGGCTGAAGTATGAGGTGTCAACCGTTTCCCATAAAAGCGGGGCGAATTGCTCGAGCGTGGCAGGATGGAGCAATTCAAATACCGCCACACCGTCGGGGGCCAGAGCGCGGTGTATGGCCTTGATACTGTCTTGGCCCAGGTCAGGATGCAGGTTATTGATAAACCCGTAGTTGGCGAATGCGGCTGTATAAATGTTATCAGCATTGAGCGTGAAAATCGAATCGCAGGCGTAGATGATATCCAACCCGGCTTTCGCCGCAGACGCGCGCGCGTAATCGATTGCCGCGGGCGAAGGGTCGATGCCTGTTACTTTCATGCCTGCTCGTGAAAAAATCTCCGCGTACAATCCCGGCCCGCAACCGACGTCGAGGAGATGCTGCTTTTGCGGCTCGCCAAGAATGGAGACCAGCCAACGCGACTCCTTCTCGATGCAGTCCCGGGGCCGGGTGCCGATGTCGCTTTCGGCGTCAAGCATGTCTTTCAGCGTCTGGTTCGAGAACCAATCGTCTGACCACGGTAAATCCTGTCCGGGGATGTCATCGGGATGCGCGAACTCCATCGGACGCCGCCAGAATTCCTCCCGCCGCCAGACGACGGGCTCTGATCGGTACGCGGGGTTTGAAGATGGAGAAGACATGTGGGTCAGGTATCGAAAGCCTTGGCCCCGATGTCGGTGCGGTAGTAAGCGCCGTCGAAGGTAATCCGCTGGACGGCGTTGTAGGCCGTGACGATGGTTTCACGTAACTCGTTTTTTCTTCCGACGGCGGTCACACCAAGTACACGTCCGCCCGCGGTATAGAACGTACCGCCCTTAAGCGCGGTGCCCGCGTGAAAGATGGCTACGCCGTCCTCCATTTCGTCGATTGTTTCGAGGCCTGAAATCCGCTTGCCGGTTTTGTAAGAGTCGGGATAGCCGCTGGATGCCATGATAACGCAAACGGCGCAGGCGTCGTGCATCTTGATGCGCGAGCGCCGGAGTTTGCCGGTGGCCGCCTGGTAGAGAATGTCCGCCAGGTCGTCGTCAATAAGCGGCAGGACAACCTGCGTTTCAGGGTCGCCGAACCGGCAGTTGAACTCCATGACCTTGGGCCCGTCGGCGGTCAGCATCAGGCCACAGTACAACGTTCCTTGGTAGGGGGTCCCTTCTTTTTCCATGCCGCGGAGAACGGGCTTGATAATGTTCAACTTTACCTGGGAAAGAATTTCCGGTTTAACTGCCGGGGCGGGTGCGTAAGCTCCCATGCCGCCCGTGTTCTTTCCCTTGTCCCCGTCGAAGATGCGCTTGTGATCCTGGGCCGGCGCGAGTGTGGCGAATGTCTTTCCGTCCGTGATGGCGAAAACCGATGCTTCGACACCGTGGAGGAACTCCTCGATCACCACGGTTTCGCCCGCCGATCCGAAAGCGCCGCCGAGCATCATCTCCTCGAGACCCGTCACTGCGTCGGCGTAATCGTCGGCGATCAGGACACCCTTTCCCGCAGCCAGGCCATCGGCTTTCAAGACAAGGGGGTACGAAGCGGATTGAAGGTAGGATCGCGCTCTTTCAAAGTCGGGTTTTTGAAAAACCGCGTAACCGGCGGTGGGGATTTCATACCGCTTCATGAAATCCTTGGCGAAAGCTTTGCTGGTTTCGAGGCGTGCGGCGGCCCTGGTGGGGCCGAAGATGACGAGGCCGTCGCGTTGGAACACGTCCACGATGCCCGCGGCCAGGGGCGTTTCGGGGCCCACGACTGTCAGGTCAACACTATTCTTTCTGGCGAATTTTTTCAATTCCCCGATATCGGTTTCCTTGATATCGACGCAGGTAGCCAACTGGCTGATACCGGCATTGCCAGGCGCGCAATACATGAAATCCACCTGCGGGCTCTGGCGAAGTTTCCAGATAATGGCGTGCTCACGGCCCCCCTTGCCTATGACGAGTATGTTCATTATGTCTTCAGAACTTCCCGGTGTTACATCTTGTTATTATCAAGTTACACGATTCAATTTCACGGAAAAAACCGCTTGTTTCGTACCGTGGCCGAAAACAGAATCGATTCACGTTCCGGCGCTATCGGACCCCGTATATTCGTTCCATGCGGCAGGTGGAGATTCCTGCACGCCGCCGCCTGTTTCATCGTCTATGGATACCAGGTTGCTGAGCAGATAGGCGAGATGCCCCGTCAACGTCTTTCGCGCATACCGTTGAACGAAATCCTTCCGTGGCACGGGTAGGGCGCCGCGCAAGTACAACGAGAACAAGTGCTCCAGGACTCGCGTAATGGCATCTACATCGGCGGGGTCGGTTATGAACCCCGCTCCGGATTCCTCGATGATCGTTCGGGCTTCGCCCGGGGGAACGCAGCCCAGGATCGGTTT
>JAJRXL010000381.1 GCA_024276335.1 Bacteroidota bacterium | reverse complement strand
CGTGCCGGGCGGCGCGTTGTAATCCTCCTGGAACAAGGCGCTCCGCGGCTGAAGCTGGGAGAAGACCATTTCCTGGTTATCGAGGAACGAATCCACCATGGCCGTCATCAAGGGAACCCTTCGCCCGCGCACGAGGAACACGAGACCGCCCCTCGTCAACGGCACGTTGCAAATGATGCACTCGTCCCCCGGGCGAAGCTCGACACGGGGAAAGGGATACTTCGATTGCCGTGGGCCAGCACCCAGCGCCCCCGCTCCGAGAACGACAAGGAGCAACACGCAGCAGAGTGATCTAACACGGAACGTATTCAGAATCGACATCGCTTCATTCCCGATGAATGGCTGATAAGGTTCGGTGCAATATGTGTCTCGTTTTACGAAAGTGCAAATGGCCAGCGTCATCGGCCTGCAACGGGATAAAGATATCACACGGCCTCGTGGAAAACTGTCGCCGGGATGACAGTAGGAGTGGGATTTGAAAATTGAAATTTGAGATTTGGAATTTGGCGCTGCTTGAGGGCAGGCGATTTGAGACAAGGGGACAAGGAGAAGGGGAGACAAAGAGAATCTCGTTTTTGGATGTCTTGAGCGCGGGTAAAACGTTAGAACGTTGGAACGTTTTTCCTTTGCGATCTCCGGCATCTTCTTTGCGTCCTTTGTGGTGAGAAATTAAACCGGTAAGGGCGCAGAGATGTTTCGCCAAGGGCGCAAAGAGGTTGAGAAATAGAAGATTGTAATTCGTGGCTCGACTCCACTTGCCTTTTCCCGGAAGGGGCCACTGCGTGGCGGCTCCGCTTACCAATACGTCGTCCGTGGTTTGTCGTCCGTGGTCTGTCGTCCGAACAGCCCATTCGTCACTATTCCCGGTTCATCTCGCGATGAATATCTTTCCGAATACAGACCGCGTCCCCGTTTCCGCAACGATAAAGTACATGCCCGGCTGATACCGCCTCGTTGAAAGATCGAGCTTCACCTGGCCACGCGCGTTCGGTTGAACAGCAGTTATCCTTTCAACAACCCTGCCCGCCGCATCAACGATCGCAAAACTCGCCCGCCCGCCGGAGACGGCATCGAGAACCAGCGTCACGGTTTCGCGGGCCGGATTGGGAAAGAGACGCAGCGTAAGACCGGCGCCAGGCTCTCGCACAAGCGGTGTTACCGACTGGATAACGTCCCGCACCGGCGGGCGGATCTCCAGGGCAAGGCGCCATCCGGGGTTCGTTCCCGCACCGGAATACGCGCCGCGAAAACGCCATTGCCTCGCCAGGCCGTTAAAGTCCCGGTCGTAATCGGTGAACGATTCAAAAGGCGTCCGATCAATGACATCTCCTTCGAGCGCCCCGGTAAGCGGGTAAACATCGAGTGAATCCAAATCGGCGGTCAAGTTCACAACGTATTTTCCGGCCTCGCTGAGTTTCCCCGTGATATTTTTCTCGCTGACAGGCGCATTGGCGATCGGTACCGGCGCAAAAACGGCGTTGCCGACAGCGACCTGTCGGTACAAAAGGTCGGGCTTGTACAACGTGATGCCTTTCCCGTTTTTCACGAACACGCTGTTGTGAAATATCGCGATGTCCCGGGGAGAGAACCCATTGTGCCGCATAATCGATACACCCCACCCCTCACGGAAATTCACAAAGATGTTGTTGTAGAGTGCGATGTTGCCCGTCCCCTGGAAGAGGCCCTCGTGGGGATTATTGTAGAAGAAGTTTCCGTAAATCTCGTACACGTCGTTCATACCCGGACCGGAAGCCGGAAAGTTGCCAACCAGTACGTTGGGCCGGGCATCGTCCCCGGAAGAAGCGTTTTTCTCCTTGCTGAACACGTTGTATCGAATGATGGTTCTGCCGTCTCGCGGTATTCCCGGCTCGGTGCGCAAGCCCTCGTTCTGGTGCTTGATCTGCATGTTGTAGCCGACGGTGTTTATCACAAGGTTGTATTCGATCAAGCCGTTTATGAACGGTTTGTTGCCGTCGGAATTCCCAAGGTACATGCCGGTGCCCGCTCCCTCGATAACGTTGCGGCGGATGATCCAGTCCCATGCCGGACATTTCGTGCTAATGCCGACGGTCTGCTGGTTCGCCCCGTGCCCGACTATGCGCAGGTGCTGGAGCGTGATGTGGTGGGCCCAGTTTCCAGTATTCCCTTCCGCCTTCACCGCGTCGATATTCGGGATATTTTTCCCGTCGATAACCAGGTCCTGTATGACGATGAACGATGATTTCTTAATACTGACGGTGTTGCAACACGAGCGCCCTTCGAACACGGCGGGCGGCCCGGACAGCGGGCCGGAAATCACGATGGGCATTTCCTTCGTCCCCGCAAGGTTGTACACGTTCAGTCCGGATTTATATATCCCGCTTTCCAGCAGGAGCGTGTCGCCGGGAGCCAACCCGGTAAGAAACTGTCGATAATTGTCCGGGTTGGCGTGAATGGTCTTCGCGTCGGCCGCCGCGCTTCCCAACAGGAATATCCAAAGGGAAAACAGGACGAGGTGTTTCTCCGGGTAATGCATCATGAATCCTCAATCGTAGTGCCACGAAAATTATTGCAATGATTAACGCAGTTTCTTGTGGTGATATAACGAAATATAACGTAATAATAAAAGCCCGGGCGTGCCGGGCTCGAAGGTGTCTTTAGAAAACCGGAGTCTCACCAGTGTGAATCAACAGTCGTAATACAGGTTGAACTCGTGCGGGTGCGGGCGCAGGGCCATCTCCAGGACTTCCCGGTTCATCTTGAGATCAAGCCAGGTGCGGATGACACTTTCCGTGAAGACGTCCCCCTTCAGCAACCAGTCGTAATCCTCCTCCAGCGCGTGCAGGGCGTCCTTAAGGGTTGCGGGGGTCTTGGGAACATCGGCCAGCTCCTCGGGCGGAAGATCGTAGATGTCCTTGTCCAGCGGCGAACCGGGATCGATCCTGTTGACGATGCCGTCCAGGCCAGCCATGAGCATGGCGCTGAAAGCCAGGTACGGATTGCAGGAGGGGTCCGGGCACCGGAACTCCACCCGCTTCGACTTCGGGCTGCTTGAATACATGGGGATGCGAATGGCCGCGCTGCGATTGCGCTGCGAATAGGCAAGGTTTACCGGCGCCTCGAAGCCGGGAACGAGTCGCTTGTAGGAATTGGTGGTGGGGTTGGTCAACGCCAGCAACGCCGGGGCGTGCTTCAGGATGCCGCCGATGAAATACAGTGCAAGATCACTCAGGCCCGCGTACCCGTCGCCGTAAAACAGGGGCGCGTTGTCTTTCCACAAGCTGATGTGCACGTGCATGCCGGACCCGTTGTCTCCGAGGATAGGCTTGGGCATGAAGGTCGCGGTCTTGTTGTACTGCAGGGCCGTGTTTTTCACCACGTACTTGAAGAGGAGCAACTCGTCGGAAGCCTTGAGCAGGGGCGCGAATTTCAGGTCGATTTCCGCCTGCCCCCCGGAGGCGACTTCATGATGCTGGGTTTCGACCACGATGCCGCAGTTCTGGAGATGCTCCACCATGGCGTTGCGGACGTCCACGAAATGATCCGTGGGCGGCACGGGAAAGTATCCTTCCTTGTAACGCGGCTTGTATCCCAGGTTCGGCATTTCATCGCGGCCGGTGTTCCAGTGTCCTTCCACGGAATCGACCTCGTAAAAGGATCCGTGGGGTTCGGATGCGTATTGAACGTTATCGAAGATGAAGAACTCCGCCTCGGGACCGAAGTACGCGGTGTCGGCGATACCCGTGGACTGCAGGTAAGCGACGGCCTTTTGGGCGATATTTCGCGGGCACCGTTCGTAGGGTTCACGGGTCAGGGGTTCGAAGATGTCGCAGACAAGGCTCACGGTCGTCATCTGGATAAAGGGATCGATAATGGCCGTGGTAGGATCGGGCACGATGACCATATCGCTTTCATGGATGCTCTTGAATCCCCGCAGGCTGGAACCGTCGAATCCCAGCCCTTCGCGGAAGGTGTCTTCCGTGAGTTGGTTGGCGGGTATCGAAAAGTGCTGCCACTGGCCGGGGAAATCCATGAACTTGAGGTCGATCATTTTCGCTCCGGATTCCCGGACCAGCTCGAGAACGTTTTTTACATCTTCAGGTTGCGGCGACATGTTTCTCCTTTTTTATGGATTATCGTTGATTGGAACTGAGGTTGTTTCCTTGATCGTGGACAGGACCACGCTGGTGATGGTACCGGTCACACCTTTCCAGCGCTGGATCCTGGACAGGAGTTTTTCCAGACCGGCTGTATCAGTTGTGAGGATTTTCAGCAAGTGAGATCCTTCGCCCGTAACGGCATGGCACTCGAGGATTTCCGGTTCCTCGAGGACGTGGCGCACGAGGTCGTCGTAATGACGGGAGGAGCCGATCCTGACCTGGACGAACGCGAGGATATCGCGCCCGAGTTTCTTCGCATCGAGCACGGCGCGATAACCGCTGATGATGCCGCGGGCTTCGAGCTTGCGCATACGCTCACTGACGGCGGGAAGCGAAAGCCCTGTTTCCTCCGCCAGTTGATTCCGCTTCATCCTGCCATTGCGCTGGAGGAGGTTCAGGATCGTAATGTCAGTCTTATCGAGTGTTAACAAATTATCTGAATAATAGCTACATGGCTTAATTATTCACAGCATATCACGTAGATAACTTAATAATATACAGCTAAAGAAGCAAGGGCCGGAATAATATTTGGATCGTGGAAGAATAATTCTAAAAGCTCGAATTGTCGAGGCGTCGGGATGCCTTTTATGGTCGGTACGGTAAAATCAATAAAAAAAGCCCCTGCGTTATCTCCACAGGGGCTTTGAAATTAAGTTCTGGCGGCGACCTACTCTCCCACACGGTCGCCCGAGCAGTACCATCGGCGCTGAGGGGCTTAACTTCTCTGTTCGGAATGGGAAGAGGTGTATCACCCTCGCTATAGCCGCCAAGAACATCACGTCACAGACATGATCATCGATTGGCTACAATCGTGATATCTTAAAGAAGTTCACTGACGCATGGTAATAAGAACTTCTGTGAACGATAAAAAATTACGGGGAAGTCTCTCGACTAATTAGTACACCTCGGCTCAATACATTACTGTACTTCCACCTGGTGCCTATCAACCTCGTCATCTTCGAGGAGTCTTCGTGCCGTTATGGCAGGGATGCCTCATCTTGGAGTTGGCTTCGTGCTTAGATGCTTTCAGCGCTTATCCATTCCAAACATAGCTACCCAGCGGTGCCGCTGGCGCGACAACTGGTACACTAGAGGTTTGTTCACTCCGGTCCTCTCGTACTAAGAGCGACTCTCCTCAAGCATCCTGCGCCCGCATAGGATAGGGACCGAACTGTCTCACGACGTTCTGAACCCAGCTCACGTACCGCTTTAATGGGCGAACAGCCCAACCCTTGGGACCTTCTCCAGCCCCAGGATGCGATGAGCCGACATCGAGGTGCCAAACCTTCCCGTCGATGTGAACTCTTGGGGAAGATCAGCCTGTTATCCCCGGCGTACCTTTTATCCTTTGAGCGACGGCAATTCCAT
>JAJRXL010000380.1 GCA_024276335.1 Bacteroidota bacterium | reverse complement strand
CTTCCTGCGCAACACGCTGGTCTCCGGTGTTATCCCCCAGATATCCGCCGTGCTGGGACCTTGCGCGGGCGGTGCGGTGTATTCCCCCGCGATCACCGATTTCGTCTTCATGGTGGAAAATACCAGCTACATGTTCGTCACCGGGCCGAACGTCGTGAAGACCGTGACCCATGAAGACGTTACGTTCGAGGAGCTGGGTGGTGCCATAACCCACGCGACGAAAAGCGGCGTGGCCCACTTCGCCTGTCCGAACGAAGGGATAGCCTTGGAAAAGATTCGCACGCTCCTGGGCTACATTCCATCCAACAACATGGAGGATCCTCCCAGCGTCGTTCCCACCGACGATCCCAACCGCCGCGACCGGGAGTTGGATTCCATCGTTCCCGACAATCCGAACAAGCCGTACAACATCAAGGATGTCATCACGCGCGTGTTCGACGACGGGGAGTTCTTCGAGGTACAGGAACTGTACGCGGGCAACATCGTGGTCGGGTTCGCGCGACTCGACGGACGTTCGGTGGGCATCGTCGCCAACCAGCCTGCCGTGCTCGCCGGTGTTCTCGACATCGATTCCTCGCTCAAGGGCGCGCGGTTCGTCCGGTTCTGCGATGCCTTCAACATTCCCCTGGTCGTATTCGAGGATGTCCCGGGATTCCTTCCAGGCACCGACCAGGAGTGGCGTGGTATTATCAAGCACGGGGCCAAGCTGTTGTATGCCTTTGCCGAAGCCACCGTGCCCAAGGTTACTGTCATCACCCGCAAAGCTTACGGGGGCGCCTACGACGTCATGAACTCGAAACACATTCGCGGTGATTTCAATTTCGCCTGGCCGTCAGCGGAGATCGCCGTCATGGGGCCGAAGGGAGCGGTGGAAATTATTTTCAAGAAGGAAATCATGCAGGCGGAGGACAAGGAAGCAGCGATCGAGGAAAAGACGCGTGAATACAGGGAAAAATTCGCCAACCCCTACATTGCCGCCGAGTACGGATACATCGACGACATCATAGAGCCTTCCGAAACCCGGCCCCGTTTGATACATGCGTTACGGGTACTGGAAAACAAGGTGGACACGAACCCGAAGCGGAAGCACGGGAACATCCCCCTGTAACACGGGGTTCGATTCCGACGCGCTCGAACGATTTCCGCGTTCCGGCCAAGGACGGCAGGCGCCGAGACCGTTCGTGTTTCTCATTGACATTTCATCGTGGAGGCAAGCCGGTTTTGAAAAGGATACTGGCCCAGTTGCGGCTCTTTGTTGTGTTTACCATCGTGACCGCCGTCACCCTCGCCGCACAGGATCGAGGCACACTTGATTTCTTCTTGCTTGGCGCGTACGGCGTGACGGATGTCACCGGCCTCGAAATGCGGGAGCGCTACAAGAACAACGTGACCATATATGATTTCGGCGACGTTCCGTCCATGGACCGGCTGGTTTTGCACCTGCGATTCAATACTATCTACGCGGCAATTAGTGGTATTGGAAAGACCGATGGCAGGTTCGAAAAACTCCTGGACAGTATCCGGGGAAGGGACGGCCGCGGCATTCCACGTGTCATCCTGTACGACGGGTACCTGCACGGCGCGTGGCAGGATCGATTCCAGTACCAGGCGGAGATGTTTACCGGCGATGGCGAACCCGCCTACCGGGAAGAGGCGAAGTACCTGACACTCGACGTGCCGGAGATTCCATCGCCGGGAGCACCGTACCCGTCCAATGTCCGGGTCTTTTCATCTGCAAGGTCCGCGCGGTACAGCCTCGAGATTATTGACGAAGGGTCCCCAGAGGGCATGCTCCAACGCAATACGACTTACGTCCTTTCGGCGCGACTGAAGAAGACAACGAATGATGCGCGGTTGGAAGTCGTCTTGCGCCTGCGGAGCCGCAAGACGGGAAAGACGCAGGAAGAGCGTTTTACGTTCGACGGCACGCGTGTGCCGAAATTATTCACCGAGGTGAAGGGGGGAGAGCTTCGATTCCTGGGTGCGCCGGGCAGGGATCGCGATGTCATGGTTCGGGTTGAGATCAACGGAGTCGGTGTCGAAGTAGATTATGTCGCGCTCAGCAATCAGAAGGCATTCGAGTTTTTCAACCCCGGGCTTGTAAACCCCTCGTCGCCGGGGCGCAGGTTGCGCCTGGCACTGGAATCGCGGGCGCGGGAATACTATAACTACGCGCCGGTATGGCAACTCGCCGGTCCCGAACTCGGGTCGGACCAGGGCAACATCGCGTATTCCATCCGGCTTGTCAATGCTCTTCTGCGGAAAGAAACCGGGGGCGCCGTGGACCTCTTCTGCTACGTGCAGCCGCATCTCTGGCGTGTCGGGGCTCCGGATACCACCATCGTCAACGAGGAAAAACGTCGGGTGAAGCGGCTCATCCGCGATCTCGGGATCAGGTACTTCGGCGTGTACCTCTATCCGTTCGCGAGCTTTAACGGAAACTCCATGGGGTTGAACGGCAGGTGTAACGTGAACATGCCTCCCAAGTTCGTGACTCCGCTTCCGAACCTCGTTGGTGGAGCGGCGAATCCCGGGTACTATCTGACGGAGGAAGCCCTTGCCGCGACCACGGCGAAGCAACGAGAAGCCTGGGGACTGACGGCGGACACCATCATGCGCGAGGAGTCCTACGAATATTTCATGGGGTTCACGTTCCTGGGCCCCTTGCGGCAGACCGCGGAAATATCCCGCGACCTGGGAGTGCCGTGGATTTTCACTCCCCAGCTTCATGTTTGGCGCTTCGGAACCAACTGGCCCTGGCGTACTACCTTTCGTCCGTGCGGCGTACCGATGCCGGATTTCTACGACAACAAGGAACAGCGCGAACCCACCGTGGAAGAAATCCGGTTGTCCGTGTACCTCGCCCTCTGTTACGGCGCCAGGGGTATTCTTTACTTCAATTATGCTTCCGCCCCTGACCAGGCGCTTGTGGATGCGTTTTCCGCTCCCCATTACCCTCCCGATGACAGGCGCCTCTTCGATCCAACCGGGAGGGACCCGGATTACGCGCCGGGCAACCTCGGCATTATCGACCCCAACGGTTTGCCTCGCACGCGGGATTGCTACGGCGGCGACAAGTGGGCGCTGCTGGGTGAGCTGGACAGCGTCCTGGAAAGAATCGGGGAGGTGCAGAAAAACCTGGTTTGGGTAGAATCCCTGTCCATGGACCCAGAAACGGAATCGATGCAGGGGAATCCTTACGTGCGGCGTGTCGTGGTTGCCAAGCCGGGCCATGTTCTTGACTACGGCTCGGCTGCTGCGCCGTACGTCGAAATCGGCATCCTGCGCGACTCTTTTTCCGATATTTACATCTGGGTTGTCAATAAGCGCGTGGAAAAACAAGGAAGGCGAAAAATCACGGTCGAGTTGGGACGGTTGTTTGCGGGCCGCTCGCTGCGGATCGAGAGTATCTTGGATGCAGAGACCTCGAACGGGGGTGATTTCTCCGCGTGGTACGAGCCGGGAGAGGGCAAATTATGGAGAGTGCGGGAACAGAGCAGGTAGGCGCCGGGGGACGGCGACAGGCTGAATCCTTGGATGCGCAATACATCTTCGAGCCTCGGCCTCGAACGTATCCTTGTCTTCCCGTGACGCTTTTTGTACCTTAATAAGGTTGTACCGCCTGGAAATCAACCATGATTGATACGCACCGGCTGTGGTCGAGTTTGCTTTGGAACCGAGGGATCTCGGCGTAGCATCCCCAACCACTTGTTGGGAGGGCGGGGGTGGACGGGATTGAAGCCGACGGGACAGCAAGTTGATATAATTACAGGAAGCAACGAAACACATGGACGTAAAAGCGACAATACTCTGGGTCGATGACGAGGTCGAACATCTCCGTCCCCACATCCTCTTTCTCGAGCAAAAAGGCTATAACATCCTTACCGCCACAAACAGCGACGACGCACTGGAGACCGTTCGCAACACCAGGGTTGATCTCGTTTTACTTGATGAAATGATGCCGGGACGGGGAGGAATCGAAACGCTCGCCCTCCTCAAGGAAATGAATCCCATCCTTCCCGTGGTCATGGTGACCAAGAGCGAGGAGGAATCCCTCATGGAAGACGCCATCGGGGGCAAGATCGATGACTACTTGACCAAGCCGGTGAACCCCAGCCAGGTACTCCTGACGGTCAAGAAGTTCCTGGAAGCCAAGCAGATCAAGGGCCAGAAAACATCCCAGGATTACATCCGTGATTTCAACATGGTGGCGGCGGCGTTGATGAATCCGCTGGAGATCGACGAGTGGATCGATTTGTACACCAAGCTTGTGACGTGGGACCTGGAACTGGATGAGCATCCTGAGTTGGGGCTCAACCAGACCATGCTGGACCAGCGGCGTGAGTGCAACCATGCGTTCTCGAAATTCGTCGAAAAGGAATACCGTCAATGGATCGAGGAAGAATCCGTCACGCTGTCGCCGGGCGTGGTTGACAAGTTCTTGTTGCCCCAACTGGATTCGGACAAATCCGTATTCTTCTTTGTTATCGACTGCCTCCGGCTCGACCAGTGGCTGGTCATGGAGCGGCATCTCCAGAGCTTGTACTCAATGGAGAAAACCTACTACGTGAGCATGCTGCCCACAGCCACGCCATATGCGCGGAACGCGATTTTCAGCGGCCTCTATCCAAGCGAACTCGAACGCATTTTCCCCGAGCTGTGGTCCACCGGCCATGACGACGATTACAGCATGAACAAGTACGAAAAGGAACTCCTGGAAAAATTGCTCGAACGCAGACGGATAAAGCTACGCAATGATTTGAAATACATCAAGGTCATCGAAACCAGTTTCGGCAAGCAGGTGGAGGCGAACATCGGTTCGTACGCGCAGAACCACCTTACCGTTGTCGTGGTAAACGTGGTGGACATGCTGGCGCACGGGCGTTCCGATTATCCCATCCTCAAGGAGATCGCCCCGGACGAGGCGGCGTATCGTTCTCTTACCAACAGTTGGTTCCTTTACTCGTCCTTGTTCGGCATGTTCAAGGCGTTGGCTCGTCTCGACAACGTGCGTATCGTTCTTACCACCGATCACGGCAGCGTGCGGTGCATGCGGGGCGTAAAAGTGCTGGGCGACAGGGAAACGTCCACGAACCTTCGCTACAAGTATGGCCGCAATGTGAAGGCGGATGCCAGGCACGCGTTGCGTATCACCCGGCCCGAGGAATACCGGCTTCCCCGGCGCGGCGTCACCGTCAACTACATCATTGCCAAAGAAGATTATTACTTCGTGTACCCAACCGATTACAACAAGTACCTGACGAAGTACAGGGACAGCTTCCAGCACGGAGGAATATCGCTGGAAGAAATGATCCTTCCCGTAGTGGTGATGGAGCCCCGCCGCTGAGTCCACGACGCTGACAATTCATGCACCCGTCAGATGGCAACAACTCGTAAAACAGAATCGGAAGCCGAAACCATGGAGTGGGCGTCGGAATTCGCCCGGAACCTGCGGGCAGGCGACGTGGTTGCTCTGACCGGTGAACTGGGATCAGGCAAGACCCAGGTGGTCAAGGGGGTCTGTCATTATTTCGGGTGCCCGGACGCGGTGTCCTCGCCGACGTTTACCATCATCAACGAGTACGTCGCGCCGGAAGTCACTCTCCTGCACGTGGACCTCTACCGCCTGGAACGACCCGCGCAATTGTTCGAAACCGGTTTCTTCGACCTCTTTGACGGGCGTGGTATCGTGCTCGTTGAATGGGCGGAAAAAGCGGAGGACTACCTCCCGTCTCCCTACTGGCGTATTACCATCGAACACGGTTCCCGACCTTGGGAACGGGTCATCCGGTATGAGCAAATCGTCCGCTCGCCGGTACGTAAAGAGCAACGAGGCAACGTATGAACATCCTCGGGATTGATACCGCAACGAGGATCCTTGGCGTCGCACTACGGATCGACGGCGAAACGGCGGGTCAAACAATCTTTCGCCAGCCGCGCAATCATGACGCCCTGCTCACACCCGCCGTGCGCGATCTGCTGGCGGCCCGGGGGCTCGGGGTGCATGACCTGGACGCCGTGGCAGTATCTATCGGACCGGGTTCGTTTACCGGTTTGCGGATCGGTGTAAGTTTCGTAAAGGGATTGGTGTTCGGAATGAATGTCAAGGTCGTGGCGGTTCCGACGTTGGAAGCCCTGGCTCGTGCATTGCTGGGCGAGCTCCAGGAGTCGCTTCCCCTGGAGTGTGCCATCGTTCTTCCCGGCCGAAAAGGCGAAGTGTTCTGGGGGAAATTCCGGTTGTCAGATCGCGGCGTGGAGCGGGTGCGAAAGACGGAACTCGTTTCCGTTCAGGAACTCGTCGCGCGTCTGCCGGAAAAGCTCGTCATTGCCGGTGAAGGAGCGGATGAGCTGGACAATGCCAGGAGAAATTATTTTGCGCTATATTCAGTTGAGGCATCCGCGGCAATAGTGGCGGAGCTTGGCGAGGAACGGGCACGAAACGAAAAATATGAAGATATTGCCTCGTTGGAGCCTTTTTACGGGAAGGAATTCCTGGTCAAGGATGCGAGCGTCCGCCTGCCCAAAGTTTTGCGCGATGCTTCATCGCAATTTCAGTCCAAGGATTAACAATGGCGTGGTTTCGAAGATCAAAACAGAATATTGATCCGAGTTCCGGGAAGAAAGAAGTCCCGGATGGCTCGTGGATAAAGTG
>JAJRXL010000379.1 GCA_024276335.1 Bacteroidota bacterium | reverse complement strand
TTCGCGGCACCGTGGCGAGCGCGCCGTGCAGACAAGGGCGCCCAGGTCCATCAACGCCTGGTTCCAATCGTGGTAGGCGCGTGGAGGCAGGCAGGCATTGCTCAGTGCTTTCACCTGTTGCGTCCCGAGGCGATCGCCCTCGGTATGTTGGCGGTGGAAGAACCGCGAGAGCACACGGATCACGTTCACGTCGATTACGGCGACCCGGCGATCGAAGGCAAAGCAGAGGATTGCGTTGGCAGTGTATGACCCGATGCCGGGAAGAGAACGTAAGGCGTTGTAATCATCCGGAACCTTGCCTTGGAATCGCTCGACGAGTTGCCCGGCGCAGGCGTGTAGCTGGAGCGCGCGCCGGTTATAACCCATGCCCTGCCAGGCGCGCAGGACCGATCCCGGCGTGGAACACGCAAGCGCGCGCACCGACGGAAATTGTTTCACCCAGCGTGGGAATTTCTCTTTGACCCGTTCAACCTGTGTCTGCTGCAACATTACTTCGGAGACGAGGATGCGATAAGGATCGCGGGTGGAGCGCCACGGCAAATCACGACCCCGACGCCGGTACCAGCGCAGGAGTTTCCGGTTGAGCAGAGGGATCACGTCGAGCTGTTTATTCCGATGATTTGAGATATTCCAGGATGGCGCGCGAGCCTTCGAGCAAATCGTAGGTTTCCACCGCCGCGAGGTCGAGCCATTCGACCTTTTCGAACACGTGATTCTCGACATCGCCTTCCCATTCGGTGACTTCGAAAAAGGTGAGGATAAAGTCGCCGCCGTCGTCGTAAATGTGACGAATGGTCGACAGTTCTTTCGTGGCAAGGGGGGTGAGGCCGAGCTCTTCTTCCAGTTCACGTTCCAGGCATTCAATGGGGCGTTCGTCAGGAAAAGCCTTTACACCGGGGAACTCCCATTTCAACCCGTACCGGTGGTTGATCCCTCTTTGGCACAGAAGGACAGTGTTGTCCTTTCGGATAATTCCAACGCTTACGCGCACCGGTCCTTCTGCGTTTTCATACATAACGGCTCAAACCTGTAAAGAAAAGACGTGAGTGGTTGTTTATCATGTTACCTGGTGCACCGTGTGTCTTCACGCGATATTTCCGCACCGAATGGCTGTGTCCAAGTGACTTTGCGATTTCTGAAAACCATGTTACGATTGCGCGTGTATGGAACCTCCTTTTTGACGGGAGTGGCGCTCAGCGTCAGTAGCAAGAGCTTTCGCGATGACTGACCGCATGATACACAATACCCTTATTACACGCAAGGGGGAGCAATCCGGACCCCTGAATTATTTATTAAAAAATAATAGCAGAATTTTGTATCTGGAATTGAATTTTGCCAGCGTTTGCCGTACATTTAAATGCATATGTGAAAATGAACCATAAGCACCTTTTTACTACTGTTCATTACCGTACCTACTACTCACAAGGAGTAATTCAACATGTCGATTTTAATGAACACGTTGCGGGAAAAATTCCCTCCGCTCCGTGACCACTGGCGCGGCCTGGTCAAGGAGCACGGCGACAAGGAAATTTCCAAGGTCTTGCTGCGCCAGGCTTTCGGCGGCATGCGCGGCGTCAAGTCGGTTATCTGCGACACGTCCGAAGTACCCCCCGACCAGGGATTGATCATCCGGGGCATTCCCCTGAAAGAGCTGACGGACAAGCTACCGGAGGAAATCTATTACCTGTTGTTAACGGGCGACCTGCCTTCGGGCGAAGCGCTGGATGATATCAAGGCGGAATTCAAGAATCGGGCTGGAGTCCCGGATTACGTCTGGAAGGTTCTCGAAGCCATGCCGGCGGATTCACACCCCATGGCCATGTTCAACACCGGTATCCTGGTCATGGAGTGTGAGAGCAAGTTCCGGAAAAAATACGAAGAGGGCATGACCAAGGACGAGTACTGGGTGTACACGCTGGAAGATGCGCTCGACATCCTGGCCAAGCT
>JAJRXL010000378.1 GCA_024276335.1 Bacteroidota bacterium | reverse complement strand
TCCGGGTGATCTTGATTTTCGGTTCAATGCCGACGCCGGTCAGCGGGATGAAATGCGGCGAGCCGGGCGCGTTCGTGTTGAGCCGGATCCTTGTCGATCGCGTTCCGCCTTTGCCGGGCGAGAATTCCAGTTCCACGTCCAGCGTTTTTCCCATGGCCAGCCGGATGGGAAACAAGAGATCTGTTACGATGGAAAAGTCCCTGGTGTTGCCGCCTGCGAAGTTGAGGTTGTAAATCCGCAGCGTATCGCCCCCGCTGTTTTTCAGCGCGAATATCCTGCGCGTGGATTTTCCCAACCACGTGTCGTTCATCCGGAACGATTCCGGGACGTCGAGCCATGGCGCGTATCCCACACGCTGTGCGTAGATATCGGCGATGCCGTCCATCTCGCGGCCGTCATACCAGGTGATGATGGCGGTTCCTTTCTCGCTTTCGATCATCTTGGGAGCGAGTTGGTTCCTGGATTCTTTCGTCAGAAGGACCCCCTGGTTTTTCCACATGGCGCCGCGATTGTTGAACCGCCGCATGTAAAGATCGAAATCATTCCCGCTGCGACGATCCTGCCACGCCACGAATCCGCCGTTGAAACCGTCTCCTATCATGGTCGGATTCTCCTGGGCGTCGGGCGCGCCCGCGGTGATGGAAGTCCCATCCACCGGAATCTGCTTGACAACCCCGGTCGAATCGATGGCTCGGACGTAGATGTCGCCGGTAGTGGAGCCGCCCTTGTAATCGGTCCAGCCCGTAATGACACTGCCGTTCGGCGCGGACACGAGAGTAAGTCCGGCCTGGGACTCCTCGGACTGGGCCAGTTTTTTCCCGTATTTCCCCAGCAGGAGTTTCCCTGTGCCGTCCAGGATGTGCGCGACGAGGTCCGTTCCCGGACCGCTTCCATAATCCAGGTAGATAACGATGAGCCGGTCTGCCCCGATGGTCGCCGCACGTGGCAGGACCTGGCGTCCGGGAAATGTTACGACGGGAACGCCCGTCGTGTCCCAGGCAAGAGAGCCGTCGGCGTTGACACGCTGGGCGTAGATGTCGTCCTCGGAACGTTTGTCGGTCCATACGACGAATGCGCCGCCGTAACCGTCGCGTGTTGCCTGGGGATAGAGCTGCTTGTCCGGCGAGGTCGAGACGGGTACTCCGTTTTCCGTCCACAAGATATTCCCGTTCCGGTCAAGACGCTGGGCGTAAATATCGGATGATCCGTTCCGGCGATCCTGCCAAAAGATGATGACACCGCCATGGTCGTCGGACACAACGGAAGCAAGGTATTGGTCTCCGGGCATGACACAGACGGGCTTTCCCGTCGCGGGTTCCCACGTCAAGTTTCCCTCAGGGTCAAGACGCTGGGCGTACACGTCGTACGACGACCCGCGTCGATCCCACCACGCGATGATGGCCCCGCCCCTGCCGTCGGGAATAATTCCGGCCAGGTACTGGTTTCCGGGTTCCTCGCACACCGCGATGCCGTTTTTCTTCCAGAGCGTGTTACCGCCGCGGTCGATGCGCTGGGCGTAGATGTCGGAGCGGGAACCGCGGCGCAAGTCCTCCCACGTTATGAATGCCCCGCCTTCCTGGTCGGAGATCAACGCGGGGCGGCGTTGGAGCCCCTTTTCCGTACAGACGGGAACGCCGTTTTCCTGCCAGTATATCACTTGCGTCCACGCCGTTGGAGAAACTCCGCCAAGGACAATAAGCATCGTAACCAATAACCGCATCGTGAATATCCTCATCACCCGTTTGGAAGAACGAATTGATAATTTCGAGACCGCATGATGAACGCACCTGCAAGGGTGGAATGGAGATATCATCCTGCGTAGTAACAGAACAATGGACGTACCGGTTTTCATTCCCGGGGCGAAAAAAACTATTGCAGGGGCGGGAACCGCGGGCGTTCCGCATTGTCCAGGCATCGTGGTGGTTTTCGGTGTCATTTCCCTATTTTTAACGTGATGAACGAACACAAGTCCCTGAACGATGTTTCAGTCATACTCATAGCCGGGGCCGAGGAGCACAATATGCGTGCATGCCTGGAGACGGTGAATTGGGCGGGAGAGATCGTTGTCGTTCACTCGATGCAGGTCGATCGGACGGCGGAAATCGCGCGCGAATTCACGCCGCATGTCTTCTTCCAACCCTTCCGGGGTTATGCGAAACAGAAACGCGCCGCCCTCGGGCGCGCGAGCAAGAACTGGGTGTTCAGCATCGACGCCGACGAAAGAGCGACCCCGGAATTGCAGCGTGAGATAGCGGAAGTCTTGGCAGGGAGTCCCACCGCCGACGGGTTCTACGTTCCGCGAAAATCGTTCTTCCACGGAAAGTGGATACGGCACATGGGATGGTACCCGGACTACCAGTTGCGCTTGCTGCGACGGGATAAAACAATCGTGACCGAGCGCCTGGTGCACGAGGGATTCGTCGTCGAAGGGGATCGAGGCTACCTGGCATCGCCCCTGCTTCATTTTACCATTCCCAACGTCCGTCACATGTTGGAGAAGAATCTGGACTACGCATGGCTCGAAGCGGAGGAGAAAAAGGAACGCCGGAAGGTCGGGATACTCGATGTGATCCTTCGTCCGCCCATCGCCTTCATTCAGAAATTCGTGTTCCAGCAGGGATTCCGGGACGGATGGGAGGGCTTGGTTCTCTCCAGTATTCACGCCTTGAACAAGCTCCAGGTACAGTTATACATGTGGGAGATGCAGCGCCCGGTTTTACCACGGGTTGAAAAATGAAACGACCGCGGCGCATTCTCATCATCCGGCCGGATCGCATCGGCGACGTCATCATGGCCACACCGCTCATCCGGGCCTTGCGGCAAACGTACCCGGAGGCGTTCATCGCCGTCCTCGTGCGCCCCCATACCGCGCCGCTGCTCAGGCATAATCCCCATCTCGATCGCATACTCGTCGATGACTTCGAAGGGGCAGACCGGGGGAGCAAGGGGTTCCGGGCGAAAGTCCGGGAACTCCGTCGGTTGAGGTTCGACACCGCCCTCATGCTCCTGCCCACGGAGCGGCATACGTGGATGGCCTTCCTGGCGGGAATACGGACGCGTGTCAGCGTTGGAACCAGGCCCTACCACGTGTTGACGTTTACGCGCACCGTGAGCAGGAACAAGTACGTTCCCCTTCGGCATGAAGCCGACTACTGCCTGGACCTGGGGCGGGCCGTGGGTGTAAACAGCGATAACCTTGACGTGGAACTCTTTCTGTCTGACGAGGAGAGGCGATACATGC
>JAJRXL010000377.1 GCA_024276335.1 Bacteroidota bacterium | reverse complement strand
TTTAGCGCTTCTTGATGGCGGGTGGAATTTCGGATTTTGTTGCTCGTGATCGCTGTCGTAATCGGTATCGGCATCGTGATCGTTACCGGATTAGATACTGTTCACTTTTGGTATTGGGCTTTAGATGTTTTCTTCCTTGCGCCCTTCCAAGTCCGCAAAACTCCGGCGGACTGGTTGTGCCCTCTTTATGTCCTTGGGGGAAAACTCAGAACGCCAAGATTTTACGTCCAGAGCGCAGAGGCTATGGAGATTGCTTCGAGCCTCTGGCTTTCGCAACGACATGAAAAAAATTCGTCAATCCGATAATTCGCCAATTCATTCAGCCTACAACTTTTCGCATCCAGAACCGCTCCATCCTTTACCTGATCAGGAGCGCTTTTATCGAATGAACGCCCTTCCCCGCCCGCATCGTGATCAGGTACACACCCGCGGGTAACCCCGTGCCGTCGAACTCAAGTTCGTGGTAACCTTTTTCCTGTATCCCCTCGTGCCGGACTGCGACTTTCCTCCCGTACAAATCATAAGCAACCATCACGACCCGGACCCTCGCGGGAAGGATGTAACTGATTACTGTTACCGGGGCGCCGGTGACCGAGTAGCCGAAGGGGTTGGGGTGATTCTGGAAAAGGACGAATCCCACCGCATCATTGCCTTGTCCTTCTTCAATAGTCGATGGAATGCCATTCGACGTGTACCAGAAGCCCGCGTGGCTTCGATGAAAGGTATTCAACGCCACGCCGACAGCGGCTTGTCCTACCGTGCCCCGCACCTGGAACTCCGGCCCGCTCATCATGCCTCCCCCCGATCCGAACACCGTCCTTGGAATGTGATATGAAGGCTGCGCGGTCATATCGACCTGAATACAAAGCAGGAAAACAACCAGGATAAAAATCGAGTTTCGCAATACGCATTTCATTTTCATACTCCACGTGTCGTCATTGATGCGCGCCAACCATGCTACCGGGAAATTTTCCCGGCGCCGCTCTTGATTGCTTCATCCACGCTCCGGGAAGACGGCAGGCCGAAGGCTTCGGGATGCAGGTAGGAGCCGCGCTCCCGGGGCGGCTTCTCGACTTCCACGGGAATGCGATGAGTATTTGCGTACGGGTCTTTGCGGATACCGGTGACCTGCCAGGAGACTTCGAGCCCGGGTGTTCCGCCCGCAATCGTGAACCGGTTGTTCGATACTTTCGTGGCAACATGAAGGTTGGGCGCAGGCACGCCGATGGCCGTCAACTGGTACCGGTAATCGCGGTTCAACGCTTCGAACCAGTCCGGCAACTCCACCGTCGCCTCGCCGTGCGAATCGAGGATGACGTTGCCGTTGTACACGTTCATCATGTCCGGGGATTCGACAAACGAGTGATAGAGATACATGGTTTCCGGGTGCAGCGGATGATCGATCTTGAACGCGCCGCCGCCCTTGGTCAGGGTTCCGGTTACGTTCACGTCTCCGCTTAAGTACCCGGCAAAGCCGCCCGCGCTCTTGCCCCAGACACCGTAGGCATTGGCGCCCGAGTCCGCGACGCCCAGGACCCCCACACCGCCGCGAACGGTGGATACGCCGAAGACGCCCGCCTTCGTGGAATCCCCGAGGGATTTTCCCATGACCCCGTAGCCGCTGTTGTGTTCGCCGTACACGCCGGTTTCCGCGCTTCCCAGCCAGCCCCTGCCACCGCCGGCTTTCCGACCGAAAACGCCGTAACCGCTCCCGGCAATCCAACCGGTAATCCCCGGCATCTGTCCGTACACGGCGAAGCCGCTGCCGACCTTGCCTACCACGCCTTTCCCCGTGTCTATTTCTCCGTGCACTCCCTCGTCCATGCTTCCCAGGAATCCGAACCCGCCGCCGGAGCTTCTCCCATAGACGCCGTACTGCATGCCCGCAAGGTACCCCGTCGCCTTCGGCGAGGATCCTGACACCGCCGTGCCCGCTACGGTTCGTCCCTCGAGGCCCCGGCCCGAATCACTCTCGCCGTACACGCCATTGTTGTGACCGCCGATATAGCCGAAGGCCCCCGGGCTTGATTGTCCAAAAACGCCATACGTGCCGCCGAGGTATCCCACGCTGGTTTTGACTGGGTTCGTTCCATAGACACCGACCCCGCTGGAGCTTTCACCAAAGACACCTTTTGCATTTATCCCAACGTCGGCCTTTCCTTCCACGCCCCGGCCGTCATTGCCGTAAGCATTTCCTGAAACTCCCGCTTCACGTATGCCGCTCGAGACGCCGTAAACCCCGGTTCCTTTCGGACTGTGGCCGTAAACGCCCACACCCATTGCGCTGCTCCCGAAAATCGCCGTCGGGTTCAGGCCCGAACCGGTATTCGTGACACCGAAGGCAGGGTTCGGATACGAAATCGTTTCTGAAAACGGGAGGGTGAAACCGGGGGGCGAGACCCATTGCAACGTCGAGCCATCGGTCCCAAGAACCTGCCCGGACGTGCCGCCCGGCGCCGCAAGGTGCCCCTTTCCGATCTCGCCCGGCGCGATCATGGACCCCTTGATCGCCTGCGCACCGATAAAGAGCGTCACGTCGCCCGACGTGCCGCCTCCACTTAATCCTGCGCCGGCATTTACCGCGCTGATATCGCCTCCCGCCCCGCTCACGCTTTTCCACAGCAGTCCACCAGCGGTAAAAGTAAGGCTGTTTCCCGGCGCCGGGACATTCAGCGTTTGGAGTTTGGGGGCGGTGACAGCCCCGTTCGCAAGCTTTTGTGCAGTCACTCCGGAATCGGCGAGGGCTATCGTGACGTCGCCCGACGTTCCTCCTCCCGCCAGCCCTTCCCCGGCTGATACTGCCGTAATATCACCGTCGCCACCCGACGCCGAGATAATGAGCGTGTCACCGTCGGTCGAGATGGAAACGTTTGCGCCCGCTTTAACCGTTACGTGATCTTTCAGGGAGTTGATGCTCTTGACGACCTGCCGCGCCTGGATTTTCTTCGCCGTCACCGCGCCATCGGCAATCGTGGGATTCGGATAGCTCCCCTGCAAGTCGCCGCCGGCGGGGATACCGGCAATACTTTCCGTGACCGCCGAACGAAGGCTGTACGGAGATCCCGTCAAGGCGAGGCGCGGCACCAGTTCCGCGCCGTTTTCGACCGAAACTCCCAACCAGTACGGGGTGGAAAACGGCAGCGTCAACGGCGTAACGTCACCGAGCCTGACATTGAACACGCCGCTTCGCACGGGCGCTAATTGCTTTTCCGTCCACAGCGGGTTGCCGCCGGTCGGTCGGTCGTAGAGCCGAAAGGTCAAGCTGTAATTCCCATCCGCAACCATGTTCCCCGTGCCGTCGGTTAAAACACCCTGGTAACTGATCGTCCGGGGCACTTGCGAATTCGATGATTCGGTGGTAAAGGCCAGCGCCAGCAATCCAAATAATCCAATCACCCCCAATTGCCGCAGTGTCATGTTTCTCATTGTCAGTTTCTCCTTATGAACATTCTGCAACCGTCTTTATCCCGTGAAAACATTCTATGTTCAATACCGGCTCTCGGTCGCCATTTGAAAGGCGTTTTCGATTCCATCGATCAGCGATATCCATTCCCTGGAGCATGTTCGGCAACGACGTTGGCGCACCGGAGTTCTTACGCGCACATGGTTACGCCTCCCCGGAGACGTATGCCGGATGGTAATCTATGCAGGTTTATCATTCAAAGGGAACCCGGTTTATCACGAGATGATAAACGTCTCTCAATAATACTCTCTCTGAAGATAAGGCGAAAAGCGGAAAAACTAAACGGGACGGTCACGGCGTCGTGCATCCAAGTACTGATCCCGCGCGTTCGGCGGTAAATCATTTTCGAAATGTCACGTAGACACGAGTTCCACCTGAATGGGAAAACCGCGGGAAGCGCATGTTCGCGCAAAGCGGAAAGTACCGGGAACGAACGCGGAATCCCCGGAAGCAATCCCGGTCGGGGGGGGTGTGATTTGAATGGAATGGAGAGCGACCTAGGGCGCGCTCCTCAAGTCGGTAGAGAACACTTCTTCCCGCATGGAAGATGGGAGAAGAGATTGGCGGAAACACCCTGAAAGGATCGGCCCGGTGTCTTTTCAATTACGATGGTTCAACCCGCTTACCGGAATGATTGTGCCTTTGGTAATTATGTTCGGCAGCCCCGGGAAAAAGACACGGTGCTTCATGGTATTGACAAAGCTCCTCAGCTTTCACGCCAATGCCAATCGATTCGACAGGAAGGGGCCCAGCAGCCGCCTTCACGAGATGCGTCAATAAAACGGGGGCGAATATAAAGTGTAAAAGCAACTCCGGAAATCGTAGGAGTTGCTTTTACATCGATGTCGTGTCTTTTATTCCTGGGAAACGATCATTACGTTCGCAGCTTGTGGTCCCTTTGGGCCTTGCTCAACTTCGAATTCCACCCTGTCACCTTCCTTCAGGGTTTTGAACCCTTCCTGCTGAATGGCTCGATAGTGAACAAATACGTCTTCACCGGAATCCCGCTGAATAAAGCCGTATCCTCTCCTCTCGTTGAACCATTTGACTGTTCCGCTTTCCATGTTTCTGTTACTCCTAAAATGTTACTCATACATCCTCTTGCGAGGGGAAGTACATCGTTATGTCTCGCTTCGGTCAGCACCAGAGGTCCTGTAACCGATAGATAACCGCTGTTGTGCTGGCATACGTTCTATGAAGAGAGAGCAAGTATAACTGTTGATGGACCTCTTACGGAACAGCCAACAAAGCGCTGGAGAAACGGTGTACTCCTATTTACCCCATAAGTATACAGCAGATTTTCATTAATATCAACGGGAGTTGACAAGAAAAAGTGTTTTTTATGATTTTTTTTCCAACCCCGGCACGAAGCAAAAATGATCATTCCATTCCATACACGAGGGATTTTCCGGTACGGTGTTCACCGCATTGTACGAAACCCGTAGGAGGGATATCCCGATCCCGACGAGATTTTCCGGTACCCTGTTCCCCGCATTATCTTACCGGTATCCCGCCCGCATCAACTCGTCAATAGTCGTTATCGCGTGCGGCGGTTCTAGGTATCGCGAAAGGAAACGGTATATTTTCAGGCGGATTTCTTTTGCCTGCATGATATCCAGGCGGTCAAAAGAGTGCCCTCCCGGAGCATCCTGGAATATCTCGTATTCGAATTCCTTTCCCGCCGCCTTGAGTGCATGGATGAGATGCTCCACTTCCAGCACGTTCACATCCTCGTCGTTTGTATTTGTATGAATGAGCAACGGCGTGGCCAACCTGTCCGCGTTCCACACCGGCGACCGGCGCCGGTATTCACGGATGTTTTCATTAGCCGTCTGCCCGATATGGTATTCCGCTGAATATAGCTTCCTGTAGTCGTCCGTCTTGTAACCCATGCGTGAGATGAGATCGCTGACCGGCACGCCTGCATACGCAACGGCGTAGTCCTTGGGATGGTTGAAAATATTCATCAACGTGATGAGGCCGCCGTGGCTCCATCCCAGGATACCGATCCGCTCCTTATCAATGAACGGGTAGTTCCCAATCATGTAATTTCTCGCGGCGTACGCATCTTCAACCTCCAGGCCGCCATAGTCGATGAGCTCGTACATCTCTTGGCCGTAGCCTGTGCTGCCGCGGTATTCCGGGGCGACAACGACGTATCCCTGGGCCGTCAGTTCCCGCACGATGTGCGTGTAATAGGTGCTGAAATTGCCGTGGACTCCCCCGTGGGGAAAGACCAGCAGCGGGTATTTCTTCGATCGATCGAGAGTCCTGGGCAAAAAGACATACGCGTAAAACTTGATGGGATTTCCGGCGCCTTCCGCCGTGGGATTCGGTTCCTTCCACCGCGGAGGTCCTGTCAAGCGCACCTTGTCCACGTAGCAGATGTCCCCCACCCGGTTGTACCAAAGCACGTCATCGATGGTTTTTTCCAGCTCATCCAGCCGGTGACGCATCCGTTCCATCTGTTCCTAGAGCTCTTCGACACCGGTCCCTGGATCGCCCGATGACTGGGAAACGGAAAAACGCGGGCACAGGACCAGGAAGAACAGCGTCGTGAGCAGGATCAAGTGAAGTCGTGACTTTTGCATACGAAGCCTCGGGATTTACGTGTAACAGTCGGAAGCAATACTCGATGCCCGGCATCGCGCCCGATGCGGGAGCACTACCTGAAAGTATCCGCAAGCGGAATCATATTCAAGTAAAAGCCGGAATTCTTTGCGCTCCCGTGGGTTATGACGACAAGTATCACACGGCGCATGAAGGTTTGGGATCCCGTTAGTATATTACGTCGCGGAACGCATTTCTTACCAGGAGCAATGATACCATGCCCCCCGCAAACAATCTGAATTTCCCGGCAGACAACACCGCAACGGGCGTGGTGTACGACCCCGTTTTCCTGGAGCACACGCAGTCCGGGCACCCCGAAAACCGGGAACGCCTCCTCGCGATACTGGAAGGCCTGGACGAGTACCACCTGGAAGAACGGCTCGCGTCGGTCCCGGCCCGTGCCGCGGAAGAACGCGAACTCCTTCGCGTGCACACACGGGAGCACGTACGCCGCGTGCAAACGACCAGCCGCGAGGGAGGCGGCTATTTCGATCCGGATACGTACGCCAACGCATCCACGTACGAGGCGGCTGCGCGGGCGGCGGGCGGCCTGATCGATTTAACCCTCTCGGTCATACGGGGCACGGTTCGCAACGGGTTCGCCCTCGTGCGCCCCCCCGGACACCACTCCCTCCCGGAACGGCCCATGGGGTTCTGTATCTTCAATAACGTCGCAATAGCCGGGCGAGCCGCCCGGGAAGAGGAACGCCTTTCCAGGATTGCAATCATCGATTTCGACGTGCACCACGGCAACGGCACACAGACGATCTTCGAAGGTGACCCCAACGTCCTGTACGTATCCAGTCATCAATATCCCCACTACCCGGGCACGGGAAGCATGATGGAAACGGGGACCGGGGAAGGCGCAGGCACCATACTGAACATGCCCCTCCCGGCGGGATGCGGCGACGAGGCGTTGAAGCGGGTCTATGATGAAGTAGCGTTCCCGCTGCTGCGCAAATTCCAACCGGAGTTGATCCTGGTGTCGGCCGGGTACGACGGCCACTGGAACGATCCCCTCGCGCAGTTGAACTTCACCTTGATGGGAATCCATGCCCTAGTAAAAGACCTCGTCGCGTCG
>JAJRXL010000376.1 GCA_024276335.1 Bacteroidota bacterium | reverse complement strand
CGTTGCCCTGGTCATCGGGGTCGATTCGCCGCTTTCGGGCCAGTCGCTTCATCCGATCGCGGGACGGGATTTCGTTGTGCGGTACGTTCCCCCGCCCGGAAGTCCGCTGGAAAAAGCAGACAGCCTGACTCTGGTGTACGTTTTCGATTCCTGGGGAAAGCGGAAGGGGACGCGGTTGGCGCTCCTGAAAAATGTCCGCACGCCCACCCCCGCCCATCGGTGGACTCCGATGCGAAAAACAGGCGGCGCGTGGACGGCCACCGTTTCAATCCCCTCGGAGAAGTACTCGGTGTTCTCCTACTACGTGACCGATGGGAAGTACGCGGATTACAACCGGGACAGGACCTACGTCGATTACATCTACGGTGAGGACGGGAAGCCGGTGGAAAACGCCCGCCTGGCGATGATGCCGTTCTTGAAGATGGCGGGCGCGGACGATGCCAAGCTGGCCGCCGAGGCCCAGGCGGAGTTTCTTGCCTATCCCGCCAACTTCCGCGCGTACTATCTTCACTGGAAGTACCTTCTTCGCGCAACCAGGAACGATCCGGACACGCGCTACGATATCATCGAGCAATTGCAGTTGCTGGAAGCCCAGGCCGGGGAAAACTTCAAGTTCCTCAATCTCGCCGCCCGGACGTACTACTACCTGCTGAACGATGTCGCAATGGCGTTTCACTATCGCGAGAAGATCCCGATCGACCAAATGGAACCGGACGTGGCCATCATGGTCGATCCCGGCGAGATGGCGGCAAAGCGGAAAGAACACGAGAAATACAAGGAGCGGATCAGGAAAAGGTTCGTGGGGAAAGCCGCTCCCGACGTGACATTGAAACAATTCGAGGGCGGCACGATGCGGCTTTCCTCGCTGAACGGACACGTGGTGGCTTTGAGCTTTTGGCATGACAACTGTGGCCCGTGCCCCAAAACAACGGATTTGCTCCAGAAACTTGTCAAGAAGTATAACAGGGAAGATTTCAAGGTCGCGGCGGTGTACGCTTCCACGGATACGGTGGCGCTGGCGAGCATTATTCGGGACCGGGAGTACTCGTTTCCCGTGTACCTGCGTTCCCGGGAGGCATTAAAAGCCTATCGCGTCAAGTACATTCCGCAAACGTTTCTCATTGACCGGGAAGGTGTCATTCGCTACGTGTTTTTCGGTCCGGAACTCGGATACGAGCTGCAACTCGAAAAAGCTCTTGCGGAATTGCTGGACAGGTCGTAGCTTCCGGCAGTAACAGGAAACGTTCGGCGGAATACGTTCGCGACACTCCCACATCATTTACGCGAGTACGGCATGCGCACGAGGTGGTTGTTTACCCCAGGAAGCCGGCAGCCGGGGCTTGGCCGGCGTTACCGCGGTACGAAGCCGGGGGGGGTGACTCGCGTCGTCGCGTGCATGGCGGTGTTCGCCCTGGCGACGACCCCGGCCCCGGCCCAGGGAAGCGGCACAACGGAGGTGCTGCTCAACGGATCCACCGGGAGCGTCGTGTATTCACGACCCGCGGTGGTTGTGTTGCCGAATTCGACCGTCGTCGTGCTATGGGAAGATCGGCGGTTTGCCGTTCGCCTGTTGGACCACGTGATCTTCGCGCAGAAAGTGACGTTCCCGAGTTATCTCGGGAGCAATGTCCTCGTCGGCCGGCGCTCCTGGCTGATCACGAAACCTGATGCCGCCTTCCTCACCCGTCCCAATAGACTCGCGCTTGTCTGGCAACAATATGATTCCACCGGAAACCACTCCGCCGTCCGGTACGCTCTTTTCGACACGTCGTTTGCACCCACTGTTCCACCCGTTACGATTGCCGCGGGGCAGACCACCAACCCGCGCGTACGCCAATTCGACTCCCGTGCCGTCATCGCCTGGCAGCAGAGCCTTGAAAAGGAAACCGTCTTCCTCCAGGAGTGGGATTACCTCGGACAGCGGATCAGCGACACCCTGCGGTTGAACGACGAACAATCGCTGAACGCGTTTTTACCCGACGTGGCTGTGAGTCGCGATGCCTATTACACGGTATGGGTAGAGAAGCGAGATGGTAAACGGGCCGTGTATTTCCAGAAATGCGCTATCGGGGCGTTTCGGTGGGGCGGCAACGTCAGGATCAGCACGTCGCCGGACCGCGCCAATGTCGGACCGCCCGCGGTAACCACCGATCTCCGTGGCAATGCCCTCGTGGCGTGGACCGACGCCCGTGACGGCGATTGGAAAGTGTACGCCGCGTTCGTCGATCCCGAGGGCACGGTGGCCGGGCCCAATATCCTCGTCGATGCGGAACGGAAGTCGCTGGAGTTTGGTCGCGTCGCCGTTGCCTGGTGCAATAACGCCTATCTCGTCGTGTGGGAATCGGATGACGGCGGCAGGCAGCGGTTGAGCGCACGGTGGATCCTGCCGGGCGGAAGCTTCGCCGACACGAGTTTCTATCCTGTCTCCACCGGCGATTTTGACAGCGTGATGCCCGCCCTTGCCGTTGCCGGAGATGCCGTGTTCCTCGCCTGGCTGGATAATCGCTGGACAGAACGGATGACGCAGTACGATATCATCGTAACCCGCCTGACGTCGCCCCTCACGAACGTCAGGAAAGTTCCTGCTCCTTCGGCGATGCGCCTGGCCGTGTATCCGAACCCTTTTCCGGGATGGGGTACTGTCTTGGTGACAACTCCCGCTTCCCGCCGTGTAGATATT
>JAJRXL010000375.1 GCA_024276335.1 Bacteroidota bacterium | reverse complement strand
TTTGAACATCGTCATTGCGAGTCCGCCGCAGGCGGATGATGCAATCTCGTCCAAATTCGCAGATTGCTTTGCAATGACTGGTTTTTAGAAGTTCCCTTATAGTTATATTCCATTGATTACTTGATGGGTGTCGAGGGCAGCCGGTCATGAAGGATGCCCGGACATTACGATGTTCTTCGTTGAAGGAGTGACGTTGATGGTAGTGCCTCGTTGTTTTCATCCGATGTCTGCCTGGATCGCCTTGTTGGTTTTCCTGCTGTCATGCGCAGATATCCATACCCAGCCCCGGCCTTTCCCGGAGAATACGGATTCAACGCTGACAGTGTTTTTCGGAAATCTCCACGCCCATACCTCCTATTCCGATGGCAAGAAAACGCCCGCCGATGCGTTCCGCTACGCGCGGGATTCCGCGGGGTTGGATTTCATGGCCGTCACCGATCATCAGATCTGGCTTACCTCCGTTGAATACCAGGATATCCGGCGACAGGCGGACATCTTCACGGAACCCGGCGCATTCGTGGGAATCGCCGGGCAGGAGTGGACGTCCGGTCTCGCGCACTGTAACGTGTTCGATGCCGACCACGTCTTCACGGCCCCGACGGGAAGTCTCGATTCCTTGTACGCGGAGCTGGAACGGGGCGGTTATACCGCGAATCTCAACCATCCACGGCAGGGGGTGTTGCGGAATTACGCGTATTCAGCCGTCGGCGACGAGGGTATCAACAGCGTCGAGGTGCGCAATGATATCGAACAGGCCATGTACATCACGATGCTGCGCAAGGGATGGCACGTGGGCACGGACGGATCCCAGGATAACCACAGACCCAACTGGGGTGACGGTCCCTGCTGGACCGCGCTCCTGGCGAAGGAACTGACCAGGGAAGCGGTGCTGGATGCCATGCGCAATCACCGCACGTATTCGACGTACGACCGGAACATCGAACTGCGCTTCAAGGCTGAAAAACATTGGATGGGCGACTCGTTCGCTCACGAGGGGACAGTTTCGTTTTCCATCGAGATCATGGATCCCGATTCCGGTGACGTTCCAGGGAAAATCGTCCTGTACCAAAACGGCTTACCGGTCCAGTGGACCTCGCCCGGGAGCGCCACCTCCCGCTGGACCCCGGTAATCACGCCGCCCTCTGGTGAGAATTTCTACTTTGTCACGTCGGAGCAGCGCGATGGCGACAGAATTTGGTCCAGCCCGATCTGGATTCGTTCCACAACCGTGCTTCCCGCAACGCCTGTTCTTGCGAGCCCTCCCGACAGGGCCGTGCTATCCGAACTGACGCCGCGCTTATCCTGGCATCCGTCGGAACGGGTGGAAACCTACACGCTCCAGTATTCAACAAAACCGGCTTTCCCGGCCGGTTCCGCTACGGTTACGGTTGACGGAATCACCGACACCTCGTTTTCCATCCCCGTCGCCCTGGACGACAGCACGTCGTACTACTGGAGAGTCCGGTCGGTGAATGCCGGTGGAGTGAGCACGTATTCGGGAACTCGGTCTTTCTTCACCGATGAAACAGCGCTATTCTCAAGCGCGTCCGAGCGCAGGTTGACGGTTCACAAAAGTGAAGATATCCGTCCGGCGATTTTCGAATCGTCGAAGCACGGGTTGTGGCTGGCCTGGTGCTCCAGGCGCAATGGCAATTGGGAAATTTATTACAAGATATCCTCCGACGGCGGCGCGACATGGTCCTCGCCCCGGCGCCTGACCAACCAGATGCAGCATGATCTGGATCCGACTATTACCGAGGACGATGATGGCAACATCTTCGTGGCGTGGCGTTCCCGCCGTAACGGGAGGTACGAGATATTCTCAAAGGTCTTTGATGGATCGTCTTGGTCGGCCCAGGCGAACTTGACCAATAGCAAGGCAGAAGATCTCTATCCGTACCTGGGGCGGCGGCCGGGCGGCCGCATGATGCTTGCCTGGAGTTCCAGCCGCGCCGGCGGAGGCTACGAGGTATTCGTATCGATTCATCACGATACGGGCTGGACGGCCCCGGCACGCATGACGCGGCATTACTTGAACGACAACTACCCGGCCCTGATAGCGCTCCCGGGAGGCAGGATTATGCTGGTTTGGCACCGGGAATATCCCGACAAATCAACAATCACGTGGTACCGGCTCTACGATGGCAACGCGTGGACGATGGAGGAGCCGTTGATCGACAGTATCCCTACCCGCCGGTTGAACTACGTTGCGGGTCTCAGCTCCGAGGATGGAAAGCTGTGGCTGACGTATACCGAATTCGACCGTAACGTCCTGCTCCGGCAAAGGGACAAGAGAACCTGGCTACAGGAGATACCGCTGCCGCCAACCGGCGGTGTGAACCAGTATTCACGCATCACCAATATCTCCGACGGATGGATGTGGATTGCGTACCATTCCACGCGCAACGGAAACACGGATATTTATGCTCAACGCTCGCAGTACCCGGTCTTGACGGGCGTTTCTTCGCCGTTTGACCGCGCGCCGAACGGGATTCGACTTGATGGAAGTTATCCGAATCCCGCCCGCCCCGTTACGCGTATCGGTTTTCATCTTCCCCGCTCTGGCAATGTGCGGTTGGAAGTATTCGATCTCCTGGGCAGAACCGTGCGGGTGCTCGCGGACGTAATCATGGACCAGGGCTCACACGTTGTAACCTGGGATGGAAGAGACGACAACGGTGTATCAGTCAAACCCGGAGTGTATTTCTATCGCCTGACCATGGGGGGACAGGCACAGGTTCGGAAAATGGTGGTTGCGAGACGGTGAACTTGAGCGAAAAGATCATCGCGTACGTCAGGCTCAGTCGCCCGTTCTTCCTGGGCGGCGGAGTGATCATGTACGGACTGGGTGTCACGATGGCGCTTTACCGGGGCGCCGACTTCGACTGGTGGGCGTACCTTTGGGGACAACTCGCCGTCATTTCCATCCAGGCGATGACGCACTTCGCCAACGAATACTTCGATCTCGAAGCGGACCGGGCCAACACGTCGCCAACCTTCCTTACAGGCGGGAGCCGTGTTCTGCCCGACGGGGACCTTCCT
>JAJRXL010000374.1 GCA_024276335.1 Bacteroidota bacterium | reverse complement strand
GTTCCGGAAAGGAAGGGAAGTCCCGTTGCTGCCCGTCAACCTGGACGGCGGGGTGTTCACCGACAGCTCGTACTTCCTGTTTTACGGTTCCCGCAACTACACCGAGAACGGCTACCGCCACCTTCCCGCTCACCTCGATGATCCCTACCCCGAGTATCTCAACCGCTATTCCGACTCGACGGCCTACTGGCTCTTCTTTGGCCCCGGGAGGGGAAAGCGATACGATCACGCAACCTTCAACCATCCCCTCCCGCCCGATACACTTTCGTGGTCATACCGGCTCCTGCACCATGAAGAAGATCGGTCGCTGGAGTTTCTCTCGACCAATACCGAGCGATTGGTCCTGCCGGACTGGACCTCGGAGGACACGTGGATTGAAGATTGGCTCAACCCGGGACAATCACTGGCGTTTCCCTTCAAGATCGACAACTTGAATCCGGCGGCTCCGGCGCGACTGCTCGTAAAAGTCGCCAGCTACCAGGGACGCCGCGACATCAAGCCGAATCACCGTGTCCGCGTTTTCATAAACAACGGTCCGGCATTGGATTCGAGCACGTTCGATCTCGGCGAGCAGGTACTGATCTCCACCCTCGTGCCACCCGGCCTGCTGCGAAACGGCATCGATTCGCTGCGCCTTGAAAGCGTCAACGTCCAGACGAAGGGACACAGCCGCGTTGTCTTCGACTGGTTCGACGTCGAGTACCCCCGCTACCTCGTTGCGCACAACAACCGGATTGACATCATCGTAGACGACGCCGTCGCAGGCAGGCCCATGATTGTCGCCATCGATTCATTCACCACCACCGATGTCCTCATTCTTTGCCTGGATGCAAACGGCGGCAGAATATTGGCGCCCCTGGCCGTAACAGGAACCAACCCGTACGAATTGCTGTTCGCAGATACACTGAAACAAAACACCAGGTACCTGGTCCGCCAGGCACATAACATCGAAGAGCCACCTGCGGGAAACCGCACTACCGTGGCCGACCTGCGCAACCCTTCACCACAGGCGGAATATCTCGTTGTGACAACACGGGCTTTTCACGCTACCACAAGGGATTACACGGATTTCATCCGGCGTGAATACCACGTCACAACGCGCGTCGTTGACGTCGAGGACATCTATGACAATTACAGCTACGGAATATTCAACCCGGAAGCGATCAAGCTGTTCGTGCGCGATGCCCTTCGCTCCTGGAAGGATGCACCACCCCGTTGGCTCTTCCTCGTGGGAGACGCGAATTACAACTATAAAAACACGCGGGGGAAGTACAGCGTCAACTACGTTCCTTCCTACGGCTTCCCGGTAAGCGATTCCTGGTTTGTCTCGTTCGATTCGCTGGCCTTGTATCCGCGTCTTGCAGTGGGACGCCTGCCCGTTGCCAACTCCGCCGCAGTGCGCACATACAAGACCAAGCACGAGGCTTACCTGCGGCAGCCGATGGACCTGTGGAACAAAACCACTCTCCACATGACCGGTGGTGATTACAACGAACCCGAACGCGTACTGCAAGGATACAGGCTTATTAACAACCGGGTCATCAACCGGCTCGTTCTCCCATCCCCGCTGGCCGGACGTGCCACTCACCTGTACAAGACGGCTGATCCCCCTTCCAACTTCGGTCCCTTCTCCGAGGAGTTCGTAAAACGAACAATCGACGAAGGCGGGATCATCGTTTCGTACGTGGGACACAGCGCCACCCGCTACTGGGATAACGGCATCACCGACGCGGCAGAAGTGCGGAACAAGTACGGCAGGTACGGCCTGGTAACCGATTTCGGATGCGCTTCGGGAAGATTCGCCGAACCCGACGTACAACCTTTCAGCGAGGATTTCGTTCTTCCCCTGGAAAACCACGCCATTTGTTACATCGGTAATACGGCGTTCGGATTTATTTCCGCGGGGGCAGAACTGCACTACAGGTTCTACGAATCCCTGATCAGGAAGCGACCGGGAAGCATCGGTGAGGCACACACGCAAGGGAAACGCGCATTGCTCGGCGCGATGGGCGTTACTCCGTCAACACGAGTCGAGGTCCAGATCAACACGTTAGTTGGAGACCCGATCATCAAGTTGGCCCTGCCGGGAAAGCCCAACCCGCTGGTACGGGATGGATGGATTGTGCCCGCGACGGAAATCTTTACAGATGGCATGGACAGCCTTCGTTTTGCTGTCGCGGTAGCAAACTTTGGCTTAAAGACGGTTGATTCGCTGCGCATCAACATCACGGACTACCGGCAAGGAAAGGAATCGTACATGCTTTCCAGGATGATGGCCATGCCCCGCATTGTTGACACCATTCGCATTGCCGTCCCGGTGGAACGGGTGGCCGGCGAACGACGCCTGGAGATCCGCCTCGATCCCGACCGCCAACTGGACGAGATATCGGAAGACGATAATGTCGCCTCGTTCACCTACACGGTGCTCAGCACGTACCTGCGCGCTGCAAACGCCTCGCCCGGATATGCATCCGGGAGTTTCGACCGCGTACGTATTCTCAACCCCGTCGTGTCGGCGGGAAACATCGACCACGTGCGGTTCGAATTCGACGTGACCCCCGAGTTCCCCCGACCGATCGTCGTGTCCGCGCCCTTTGGGAAAACCGTTACCGTTCCCGACAGCCTGCCGCCGGTCCTGTCCACGGGCGGGAGCTGGTTCTGGCGTGTGGCCCCGGATCAGCCCGATCCGATCTTCATCAACACGTACCGCTTCCACGATGTGGGAGAGTCCCTCGCATTCGTGCAACGCGACTCGATTGACCTGGCGCAAAACCAGTTGCAAGGCGTGGTGTTCCACGACGATGGTCTGACCCTGCCCGCGGGTTCTCGTCACTTGCGCCTTTCTTCGGCGGGCCGCTACGACGGAAACAGCGGCGGTATCTTCCTGGATGGGCTCAACCTCCTGCCGGATTCAATCTTCAGCGGGTTCGGCGTAGCGGTGCTGGACAGTTCCACCCTCCGCGTTCTCTACACGGGCATATTCGAGACAGCTTCTTCGCCGACGGATGCCGATTCGCTTGCAACGTTGTTGCAAAGCGTCACCGGCGGTCGATTGGTCGCCATCGTTTCCGCCGACGATCCCGCGCCCAATTTGGAGAAGGTGCGAACCGCGATCCGCTCATTGGGCAGCACGTACATCGACAGCGTGCAGCCCAACAGCTCATGGGCGCTGCTCGGACGCAAGGGCGCTCTCCCTGGCATGGCACCGGAAGCCTTCGCGCGAGTCTTTACGGGCAAAGCGATTATCGATACGGTGATCGAAGCCCGGGCAGATTCGGGCTTCATCGTCTCGCCATGGATAGGTCCGGCGTCGCGTTGGAAATACATTCTTATCGACAAGAGACCTGATCCAAACAACCACGTACTCGTGGACGTTCAGGCTCAAAACAACGCGGGAAAAGATACGAACATTTTCCAGGGCGTAACCGCCGACAGCATTTCATTAGCAAGCCTTGACGCTGCTATGTATTCTCGCATCCGCCTCACAGCGAAATTGATCCCCTCCCCCGGCCGGGAGCAACCGGTCTTCCGCGGTTGGTCCGTTGCGTACGAACGGTTGCCCGAACTGGCCCTCAACTACCAATCGGTGATGCTTGAAGCAGATACAGTGGATTTCGGCGGTGCTCCCCGTCTCCGCATTGGTATCGTAAACGCCGGTGAGAGCACGTCGGCAGCGTTTACCATCGGCATTGACCAGTTGAGTCCGGGGCAGGTGCGCACCCGTGTGTTGACCACGCGCGCCGCCAGTCTTCAGCCCGACCGGTGGTACGACACGACCTTGACCCTTCCGCCTATGACGGCGGCGGGCCGGTTTGCGCTCATCTTGACCACGGATCTTAATAATGACGTGAACGAGCAATTCGAATCGAACAACGTGTTCATCACTTCCCTCCAGGTACGACAGGATACAACGCGACCGCAACTCCAGGTTACTATCGACGGGATGACGCCAGTCAACGGCGATTACATTTCTCCTAATCCGCAGATCACCATCGTCCTGGAGGACCGGGACAAGGCGGCCATACCAGGCCCGGCTGCATTCATCATTATGTTGGACGATTCACTCGTCTCCCTAGACGATCCGAGGTTAGAATTTATTCCGGGTCCGGAGACCGGATCGGCGCGCGTCCTTTTTCGGCCCGCACTTGAAAACGGAGAGCACAAACTCACTTTCAACGGACGCGACGCAAGCGGCAACCTCGCACTGGATGACGCGCTCCACCTGAACGTGGTCGTACAGACGAATCGTGCAATCGCCAGCGTGTATAATTATCCGAACCCTTTCAGCGACAAGACGACGTTCACGTTCATCTTGACCGGCTCGGAGACACCTGACGAAGTGGAGTTAAAGATATACACCGTCAGTGGCAGGCTTATTCGAAAGGGACGATACCCGGGGGGGGATTTTCGCATCGGGTTCAATACACTCGCGTGGGACGGGCGAGACGCGGACGGCGACCCTGTCGCCAACGGCGTGTATTTCTACAAGATCATTGCCCGCTACCCAGGCGCAAGCGTGGAAACAATCAGCCGCCTGGCGGTGCTGCGTTGACCGCGGCCGGAGCTCAGGTCAAGGGAAACATGATACGAATGCGACAAGAGGATTGATCACTCTCGATACTGAAACGCCCCCGCATTACTTCCACGTACCCGCGGGCCATGGCTAGATTAAATGTATCGTCGTCGCCTGAAATATCGGGTTGCGATTCGCCTGCCAGGATTCCCCGATAAGGCTCGGGAAGTGAATCGCTGCCATCCAACGTGAAGACGATTCCCACGGCCAGTTCATCGGGATCATGGAAACCTTCAATGCGGATAGCCGCACCGGACAGGTCGTTCAAAAGCGCCTTTACCATGAACACCATGGAGTCTTTCAACTTCCCCTCATCGACGCCTGTCAAGGGAGGAAAATCGAGCTCGGCAAAACCGGCTAGCTCGACTTTTTCATGAATGCCAAGATTCAACAGCTCGGCCTTGAAATCGTGTATCAGTCGTGACAACGGAACTTCTTCCTCGCAGAAAGTGATGTCTGTCATGCGAGTGATGGAAAGTTCCGTGGTCTGCCGCAGGAAATCGAGGACCTTGTCAGCGCTGTCGTGAGCCGTCCGGATGAAATCGTGCTTCTCTTCCGGCGACAACGATTCTTCGGTCAGCACAATATCGAGGAAGCCGATAATGTTCGTAAGCTCGGTCCGGAAATGTTGACTCTGCTCCCGAACCGATCGTGCCTTCCGCAGATTCTCGCGATCGGCAATCATACCGGCCAGGTCAAGTTGGAGATTTTTCCGGCGTATCGCTTCCTCGGCCTTCTTCTTTTCCGTTACGTCCCGTCCCACCAGAAAGATGAGCTCATCCTCTACGGACGGCGACAGGTTCCATTGGATCCATTTCATCACTCCGGATTCATCCAGGTATCGCGCTTCGAATGTAGCAGGATTTCCGCCTTGCACGGACGATACTACCTGTTTTACCCGCTCTCGATCAATCGGGTGGACAAGGTCGAAGTGGGATTTCCCGATTAACGATTCCGGAGGATACCCGAGAATCAACCGTGACGCAGGATTCATGCTGCGCCAGGTTCCTTCAAACGTGACCGCCCCTATCATGTCCTGCGAGGCCTCGAGTATCCGTCGCTGGGAACGAGTTATGCGCACGGCAATTTCCTGGGCGCGGAAGCGGCTGGTCACCTGCGCGCGAACAAAGGCGAAGGCGAGAATACTGGAAAGGAACCCGGCAAGCACAACAAAAAGGGGAAGACCCGTGTGGATGTCTTGTCCGAATCCTGACCGTGTGGAAAACGCGATCGTCCACTTCCGTCCTCCCACCCGGACATCCCGTTTCGTTTGCAAAAGCGCATCCTCCCGGGTTACGGTGCCGAAAAGAGGAAGGTGCTTGTTTTGATCCGTTCCATCATAAACCGCGAAGGAAACCGGCAAATCCGCACGCAGACCTCCCGTTATTTCCTGAAAGAACTCCCGCACTTTTATCTCGGCGAAGCACACGCCCAGCAAGGAATCCGTCTCATCACGTGCAAAAGTCGGAACGTACGCGTTAATCTTGATGGGCGCCATGATAATAAACCCTGGTTCGCCTGTGCTGATAAGATCAACCGGTGGTGTCAGCGTGATGGACCGAGTGCGCCTGAGTGTATCGAGCGCCGCTGCCACGAATTTGACGGAATAGAGGTCAACTCCACTGGCGGTTTTATTCGGTTCCAGGGGAACGATGTATTCCACCGGGAACAATTCTTCCCTGCCATAATCTGATTTGATTTTGTAGTAGCTGTATCCCTCGTTCATGGCGTAGAGCTGGAATTCAGAGCGGTGGTCCTTGCTTATTCGGGGAGCAAAGCAGATCGATTGAATACTCGGATACATGCTGGTAGGCACCGTGGCGAACAATTCAAAAACGTCCCGCACAACCTGGACATTACTGCGATACAATTCCTGGAGGCTCCGCAACACTTCGACCTGCTTGGAAAGGGTCGAAGTCATGCGGTTCATGATGCGGGAATTCTCCACTTCGAATTTCGTTTGCAGCTTGGCCTCAATTTCACTTTCGGACAGTTTCCACCCGAGGAATGTCAGGGCCAGCATGAAC
>JAJRXL010000373.1 GCA_024276335.1 Bacteroidota bacterium | reverse complement strand
TTTCCCTTTCCGATCACTTCCACGTAGGCCGTGCCGGTCATCCGCAGGCCGTGGGTCGCCTTGTAGGGATTGATGCGTACGATGCCGTTGGGTTGGAGGACGACTTTCTTGCTCGATGTTATCCCCCCTTCATCGGAATAAAACTTCACCATTACCGTCGTGGGTCGTGTCGACATGGCGTTGGCCAGCACCAGCTCGGCGTCGATTTTCTTGTCGGACACGAAGTGCTGGCAGACCAGCTTGTCGTACCCAGTACCTTCCGCTGCAGGGACAGCGGTGTTCATGTATCCCATGCCCTTTTTCTTGTAAAATTGCCAGTACTGCCCGGCAATGTTGCCACCGTCCGATGTAACGCGAATGGTTCCGCGGAATTGCGGATTCTGGTTGAAGCCAAACTGGTACTGGGTCAAGTAGTCGGCGGGGTTGTAATTCAGTTTCCCGAACGCATGCAAAGTCTCGAACCTTTCGTATATCAGCCTGCCATCCTCGTTGTAAATGGAGACCTTGACGTTTGGTCCCACCCCGTCAACATCGGTGATCACGAGGTGCGTCTCCAATTCATCGGGATCGGAAATAAAATTGTTGACAATAAGCGTTTTGCCAACCTGTGCGGAAAGCCAAACCGGACTCGCGAGGACAAGTATCAGGATGGTGCGAATGAATCTGTGGATGCTCTGTTGCGTCATGCAAACCCTCCAGTAGAAGTGTTCGGGATTATGTTAAATATGTATTGACGAAATGGGAAAAACGCTCTCCCGGTATTTCAATGAACGCCTCCGCATACCGGGATGCCGGTATGGTCATGCTGCGATACGCATTGAGACCGGTAATATGGTAAATATAATCAATTTCGGCCAATTGGGATGAATATGCGCTCAGCGCGTTTATTTTCCTCTCAAATGTTGAAGTAATATCAACCACGCGATTCGGCGCTATGGCCGACCAGACTTCGTAAGCGCGTACGCTACGCGGTGGATGCGATAAATTCTTCAGAGCTGTCTCGGTTATCCTATTGAGCATTCGATGGTGCTGGTGCTCATCGAAAATCGTTGGAAGATACAAAACATGTGGCTCATACTCAAGCACGAGGTTTTTTAACCGCTCTGCATGCTCCGTTCTGTCACTGAAGTTTTCGGGTGAAACCCTGAGGAAAACCAGTCGTTGTACACCCAAACGACACATGGCTTCCCGGCATTCTTTTTCCCGGGTAGCAATGGCATGTGCCGGCGGTTGCCCCGGCATGGAATCCCGGTTATCCGTGGCAATCACGACGGTCACTTCCGCCCCCGCCTCAACGTGCCTGGCCAACGTTCCTCCCGCGCCAATCGTTTCATCATCGGCATGGGGAGCAAAGACGAGTATCCGCCCTGCCTCGGGGTCAAGTATCCGGGGGTAAATCGTAAGATCCTTTCGAAGCAGGAACTCGGCGAACCTTTTGACGCGCCGGTTTAGTCTTTTTCTATGAAGGAAGTCAAAAAGTTTTGACATGTTCGAATACCGATCGGGGTGATTTCAACATCAGTTGAATCCTTCCCAGTTGAAAGCAAATCGCGGAGGCGCGCTCAATTCCCCCGGCTTTTCGTATGGAGGCGTGCTAGGGAATGTTGTGGCGTTCCGCATATATGATAACCTCTTCACCACCCTGTTCAAAGTGACTCCGTGCTATTTCCGATAAGGTACGAGCAAACAGTCCGTGGCCTCGGTATTGTTCACGTGTATAAACATCGTAAACGACTGTCGTGGCATTTGAGAAGGAGACGACCCTTGCCAGTTCGTCGATAACCAAGGATCGGTGCGCTGCCCACGCAACATGAGCGAGGTCATCATCGAGCCAGGCACCCCAGGGAACGTGGCCCGCTTCAAAACGATCCGTGTACACGTCGCCATGGATTCTCGAGAGAGGCCATGATTTCGTCAAGACCTCCCTATTGAGTACAACCACTTCTCCGTCTCCCTTTCCTTCCGCATGGATCAGGGAGGCGGGGGTGATTCTGAAAAAGGTGATGTTCTTCAATTTAAGCAAAGGTTTAACCGCACGACCTCCTGCCCTCGCGTTTGAGCTTCATGGAATTCCATGCAATTTTAAAGTATTCGATGTCTTCAATTTCCCTGCTTGATGAGGTGATTGAACTTGAATTGATTATTGTAAATGTACCAGAAAGAAAACGTTCCGGCAATTAACCAAACGATAAACGAACTCATTGCCGCGCCGATGCTCCCGAATTGTGTAATAAACAGGTAATGGAGTGTAAGCGTCACAACGAACTGAACGAGGTTAATCATCGCGACGACCTTCGTATCGCCCATTGCAGTGATAAGAATAGTGATGGGATTTCCCAAAATAGTGAAAATGTAGCCTGCAAAGAGCCAATCAATTATCGGCAGAGAGCCTGTTATGTTTTTAAAAAACCAGGGAATGGCTAGATGAAGAACAGCGAGGTATATTAAAGACATGATGGAAACAGGGACGGATATCTTCAGCGTCTGCTTGAGGTAAACCAACATCTGCTCGTGTGATGTTATACCCATTGCTTTCGGAAAAAAAAGTGTCGTCAGTGACCCGGCCATTACGACGAGAGGAATACTGAGACGCCGCGCCGCACTGTATAATCCTACGTCGGTGGGATTGTCCGTAATCAGGCCCGAAACCATGAACATATCGATATGTTGGAGGATCATGATTGCCATATACGTTACGGCCAACCATTTGGTGAAATGATACAGTTCGACGAGCAATTCTTTCCATGGATAATGGATACTTGCTGAAAATACCCGTGAGGCAAAAAGGGCTAATGCACCTATAAACAATGGTATTATGGTGTACGCGATAAAAACTTGTTCGAGCGAAAAGGTATCCAGATAAATGGTGACAAGTAAATACGTGAGCTTTGCGAATGCTTCGGTTATACGTAACCCGGTGAGGAGCTTGAAATTCTGTCGCGCCTGAAGCACGGAAATGCTGAATTCGAAGAAACCGGTACCTAAAAGCCCGAATGAAAGCAGGCGCAAACCATGTTCGAGAGCATTGTTGTGAACAAGCAGAGTTGATATCCACGGCGCTGTAAAGTAGAGAACAACCGATGCAACGGGAATGATGAACCATTTACATCGAAAGGCCAGCCAAATAAATGACTGGGACCTTGCGGTGTCAGTAGTGTTATACAGGGAATAGAATCGTACGACTCCCTGGTGAAGCCCCAGGTCGGTAAACTGGTTTACAACGGCAAGAATGGACAAGAAAACTCCGTAGTATCCTATTTCCTCTATGCTAATCAGCTTCAACAACAGAATGGAAATCGAGAACGTCATCACCTTTGCA
>JAJRXL010000372.1 GCA_024276335.1 Bacteroidota bacterium | reverse complement strand
TCTTCCGACGACCGGTACGACAGGGTGCACAGTCCCCGGTAAATATACTTGGCGATGGATCGATACAGGGCCTTGAGGTCCTTCGCCTGGGGAGCGTAAATAAACTTTCCCCCTGTCTGCCTGGCAATCAATCCCAATTTTGTCGAATCGACGTCCGAGCCAAGACCGATGGTGAAAACAGGGATACCTTCCTTTCGCGCAGCGGCTATAGCCTCGTATTCGTTCGAAGATGAAAGAAAATCATTCCCATCGGTCAAAATAACGATGATCTTTTTGTTGGGTCGGCTCCGTAATCTTTGAACCGCATCATAGATGGCATCATAGATAGCCGTTCCAGGTCGTGGCCTGGCATTGACGATGACATCCAACAGCGTCTTCCTATCGCTGGTAAACGGCTGCTCAAGCCGAAAGTCGCGCGCAAACGTCATAAAGGAGGCTTCATCGACCGGACGCATATTGAACACGAAATCAGCGAAGGCCTGCCTGGCGGACACAAGCTTGGTACTGTCCGGATCGACGTCGTTGCGACCGGGGTAGAAAATCATGCTGTAACTGACGTCCATGACGAGCGCTAGCGATAAGGCGGGCGAACTCGAGTCTGCCGTACATTCCAGCTTGATGGGGGATTGAACCACCCTGTTTTCCAGAACGGTAAAGTTGGATTGATTCAGGCTGAAGAGCGTTCCATTCCGGTTCGTCACCCGGACGATCATAGAAATATCGGGAAACCGGCTCGTGTCGATGCTGCTGACATCGAGCTGCAATTCCTGGCCTGGAGCGCTTTCGAAAAAACAAGCGAGAACCACCATGGTCAGCACTGCGATCCGCTTGCAATTTCTCAACCCAGTTAACTCATTCATACCATTTTTCCTCCCCAGGTACAGACACCTCTCGATACCTTCCTCGGTCATCGCATGGCTTTCACCGATCGGAGGAAGGGGGAACAAAGCGGATCTCGACCCGGCGATTTTTCTCTCTTGCCTCTTCTGTCTCGTTAGGCATTGCGGGCATAACTTCACCGTGAGCCGTCACTTTACAGCGCGAGCGGTTGATTCCATGCGCAGCCAAATACCGCACCACCGCCGCTCCTCTTTTACGCGAAAGCTGCAAGTTGTACAGTTCCGTTCCCTTGTCGTCGGTGTGTGCGTCCAGGTACACTTCCGTTTCCGGATTCTCTTTCAGTATGGTGACGACCTGGTCGAGAATACGGGCCGCGTCACTGCGAATGTCCGCCTTGTCGAAATCAAAGTGGATGGTGAACAGCGCCGTTGAATCCAAGTTCACCTTTTCGGTGATTGCGCCAGGTGCCGCCTTCCCCAATGACGGCAGTAAAATATTCCTCCGATATTCACGAAAGCGCATGTTGACGGGGATCTTGACATGAAGCGTCTTGGGGGCATAGCCCTTTGCACGTGCCGTGAGTTCCAACCTGCATCCGGGCCTGATCCGGCAGCGATAGGAACCCATCCGGTCCGTCGCCAGTTCCACCTCTTCACCAGAATCCTTGTTGAAGATACGCACCGTTGCGCCGGGCAGAGGGGTCGCCGTAATGGAATCGCCCACCCTTCCCACAATGAACCACCGGTAACGCGTGGTGTCTTTGTACGGGTTGGGAAAAACGGCGAAAATGTCAAGACCCCCTAAAGTCCCCTTCCGCGAAGACGCGAGATAAATCGTATCCTCCTCGGCGGAAACGGAAAAGAACAGCTCGTCCGCGGAAGAGTTGATCGGGGTACCGATATTAACGGGGGAATTCCACTTCCATACCCGCGAGCGCGTGTTGCGCAGGGCGATCATCAAGTCCATCCCCCCCACTCCTCCATATCCGTCCGAAGCGAAATAGAGGGTAGTCCCGTCCGGTGAAAGAAAGGGCGATTTCTCATCCCCGCTCGAATTGATCACCGGACCGAGATTCCGGGGTTTGCCCCACTTGCCGTTCCGCAGTTTTTTCGACACGTACAGGTCGGTGCCTCCGTAGCCTCCCGGGCGATCCGATGCGAAGAGAAAGTACTGCCCATCGTTCGAAACAAAGGGCTGGGAGTCCCAGTACTTTGAATTGATCGGTTTTCCGAGATTTTGTACCTGATCGAGTTGACCGTTCACGAAACGGGCCTTGTAGATGTCGCACCCGCCGACAGCGTCTTCCGCATCACATTCCACGAAGTACACGACCTGCCCGCTGACGTCGACGAACGGTGCCCCTTCGTCGTTTTCAGTATTGACGCTCCCGCTCATGTATTCCGCTGAAGTCCACCCGGCATTACTTCTTCTTGCCATCCAAATGTCATCTCCCTGGTCAATCCCGCCGGGTGCGGGGCGCTTGCTTGTAAACAGCATCAACTGCCCGTCGTAGGAAACGAACGGGCTGTAATCATCGTACGGGGAGTTGACCTTCGA
>JAJRXL010000039.1 GCA_024276335.1 Bacteroidota bacterium | reverse complement strand
CTTGGGTGTGAACTTCACCGAATTCTCGAGAACTTCCGTTAGAGCCCTGCTCAGAGCATGTCGATCGGTTACTACGACAATGTCCCGGTCGCACATATCCATGCTGAATTTCAAGCCCTTTTTCTTGGCTGCCCCGGCAAATGCGGCATACCGATCATTCATGATTTGCGTTAGAGAGGTTTCCGTGATGTTCGGCTCAAAATCATGGTTGTGCAAACGGGAAATGTCGAGAATCTTTTCTATCGTTTTCAGTAAGCGGTCGCCGGCCTCGTCCAGTGTCGAAAAAATCTGCCTATCCTCATCGTCTACAAATTGCCGATACTTCATCTCAATGATACTCAGATAGCCGACGATGACGTTCAACGGCGTCCGGATCTCGTGACTCAGGTTTGCAATGAACTCTGAACGCACGCGATTCGCTCTCTCCGCCTCTTCCTTTGCCTTGATCAAATCCTGCTCGTAATGAACCCGTTCCGTGATATCGACGGCAACTCCGATGACTCCGTTGATATCACCCCGAAGATCATACGTAGGACGGTAATAGCATTGAAACACGCTGTCATCCCATGACTGTACTATTCCAAAGGATTCACCCGCAAGCGCACGCCTGTAATTGTTGCAAATATCCTCTCGATTCCTGCATACATCGAATACGGATTTGCCAACGATTACTCCCGGTTTATAACCGATTCGATGCAAGCCTCTCCCTTCGGCCAAAGTGAACATCCCTTTCTTGTCCGCGGCCATCAGAACGATTGGAGTCTTTTCGGTAGCTTCCTTGAATCGTATCTTGTACTGTAGTAATTCCTCCCGGGATGTACGCAGTTCTCGCTGAGCTTCGTTGACAAGCAGATAGATCAGTACTGCCGCAGCAAAAACGAAGAATCCGTCGCTTATCAAATGCCATAACCCCTGATTGGATGGCTGTAGACGAACGAGTAGTGATCCAAAGTTTGAAAAGAAAAACCACCCCACCCCCGCCGAAACAAAAACAAGCACAATGGCCAAAGGAGAATATTTCTTTTTCATTTCAGGCTCCTTGTGGAATGAAAGACAGGATCCGTTTATCTAATGCCCGATGATGAAAATAAAATAGATTATGTTAGCAAAATTATCAAGCCCGCAAATAGCTTTTCGAAATCTTTTTTGAACTGGTTCGTTCATGCCCTTTTTGTATCATTCCGGCATGAAACGTCGGATGCACCTGAAATTCATAAAGGGCTGCTGGTATGTGGAGCGTCACACACAGGAGGTGATAATCCTCATTCTGCAAAGAATGTATAGTCTCTCGGATGCGCAGATGCAATATCAACTTCTTGATCGCCTTTCTTTCATGCGCTTCATCGGCTTTCAAATCGAAGATGCTGTTCCGGATCAAGACGCAACGTGGCACTTTCGGGAACAGTTGACGAATCTGGGGATTGTTGAGGAATTATTCGCTCTTTTCAACGATATCCTCACGGAGAAGGGTATAATTGCACATCAAGGGTTGATTGTGGACGCGACTCCTCGTCAATGCAATGGCCGAAAGGTGCTTCCAGAAACAAGACATGTTCAAGCCAACCATTCTAATTAAACATCAATACCTGGCGACAAGAGCATCCGCACACTTATCCAATCTCCATGCTGATGTTTTACGGATTCCCGGTTATAGGGATCGCGTAAAACTCGATCTCGTACCGGATGTTCTTTTCATTTCCCCCGGATCCAATCAGCTATTATACTCATCCGGCGTCTCTATACGTCGAGTGATTATTCTTATCCTCTGCCGCAAATGATTTTTTAACCTCCCCGGATTCGTACGCCAACGGTTCCTGCTTCGAGCCAACAGCGCTCTCGCTCCTTTTTCCCTCGCGATATTCCAACCTCAGCTCCAACTCAGCGTCAAGAGCAAGAGCTATCTCGACAAGCTTTTTCAGAGTAAAATTTTGCCTACCATTCAGTAATTTTGTTATGTATGCCTTCGAACATCCCAGTCGTGCGGCAAGATCGGATCGTGAAAGCCCCTTTTTATCCATCAGTTTCAGCATGTCTTCGCAAAATTCTATTTTTTTCTCTTCGGCAATAAACTCCGGGTCTGCTCGAAATTTCTCAAGCCTTGATTTGTACCATTCTTTCGGTTTCATATCTACCATCCAGCAGTTTGGTGAATTACATTATCGGATGATTCCGCTTTCTCCTTTACGAATCCTGTCGGTTTTTTCCTTCTCCTGCTTTAGGATTTTTGGTCCTTTTTTCTTGAATCCGTGTGTCAGTACAATCGATTTCTTGCCAGGAGAGTCAAGGAAGAAACACAATATCCTGTATCCCTTGTACTTGAAGGCGTAAATTCCATCGCCTTCGTTACGGAATTTTTCTGTATTCCTTATTTCTCCACGATCGGCAAATGCCTCTATCAATGCCAGAAAGCACTGTTTTTCCTTATCTCCTAAGTTATCCAGAAAATCCAGAGTTGGACAACGGCCACGATTATCAACATAGACCATATATCCTTGCTCCACTACGTTCAACAAGCTCATCGAACATAAGTTAACCTACAGGTTAACGCCTGTCAAGAGGCAAACAACTACCTTTACTGAAATTTACATCTCAATGGCACAAACGCAAAACTCCTTGCTGCCCGGTAATGAGACGATTGGTCGCCGTATTGCGTACGTCATCCCCTCCGTAGTCGCCACAATGTGCTCTCTTCCCCTCGAGGAACCACTTTGCAAGTCGAAGGGCGTCCGCCCGCAAACACGCAGTTCGACTCCGCTTACTGCTACAGTTTTTTGAACCGGAAATGACTGCGACAATTCTCACGACATCGCCCGTGAACCACGAAAAAACCCGCTCATTTCTGATCGGGTTTTCGAATTCTGTCGATTATCGCATCTTTTGTGCTGCCCCGCCAGGGCTCGAACCTGGACTCTTCTGATCCAGAGTCAGACGTGTTGCCAGTTACACCACGGGGCAATTAGTATATCGAATCCAAAATAACATCCGGCGGCGTAAATCACAAACAAGCGCCGCCTCCGCTTACTTCTTCACCAGCCGCGCCATTTCCCGGACCGCTTCCGGCAACCCGACGAAGACCGCGCGGGAAATCACCGCATGCCCGATGCTGAGCTCGTCGATCTCGGGAATCGAGGCGATGCCCTCGACGTTCAGGTAGTTCAACCCGTGGCCCGCGTTCACTCCCAACCCCTTCGACTTTGCGTATGCCGCGATCTCCGCCACGCGCTTGCGCTCCCTCTCCAGGTCCTCGTACGTCAGGGCGTTGGCGTAATCGCCGGTGTGGATTTCAATGATGTCCGCTCCCGCCTCCACCGCCGCTTCCACCTGCTCGTGCTCCGGGTCGACGAACAGGCTCACCTCGATCTCGTACGCGTGCAACTCCGTGACGGCTTTCATGACGCGCGAAAGGTTCCCCGCCACGTCGAGTCCCCCCTCCGTCGTGACTTCCTGCCTGCGCTCGGGCACCAGCGTCGCGAGGTCCGGCAAGGTCTCGACGCAGATTCCCATGATCTCGTCGATGATGGCCATCTCCATGTCGAGCTTGGTCTGGACGCTTTCGCGCAGGAGGCGGAGGTCCCGGTCGTTGATGTGCCGCCTGTCCTCGCGCAGATGACAGACGATTCCGTCGGCGCCGTACAACTCCGCGAGGAGGGCCGCCGTCACCGGGTCGGGTTCGTTCCCGCCCCGCGCTTCGCGGATGGTTGCTACGTGATCGACGTTCAGGCAAAATCGCATGGTAATGGCTCCACGGTTAGGCGTAACAGTTCCAGTTTCATGTTTCCTAAAATCACTGTTCGGCGGGTTTTATCCAAGGGCATTTTCAAAATCCCGCCAGCATCTTGACGAGAGCGTCGAAGCCGACGCCGTTCACGCCCGTGCGCAGGCGCAGGGTCGAAAAGAGGTCGATGCTGAGCATGACCGTCCAGTGGATCAGCACGCCGTACCAAAACGAGCGCGTCCGGATCGCGAGGGCTCCCAGCGCGATACCCGCGATGATCGCGGAAAAGGTCTCCACGGCGGGCTTGCCGTTGTGCAGGATCACGAACGGCAGCATTTGCACGAGCACGGCCAGCGGCGCGCCGATCGCCTTCTCCAGTCCGAACAGCACGTAGCCGCGCCAGATGTACTCCCAGCCGATGAAGTACACCAGGAAGAACGCTTCGAAGACGGCGAACGTGGTCCAGTCGCGTGCGGCGAGGCGGCAGTGCGGATACCCCGCCTGGAAAGCAGGGGCCGCGCTGATGAACCACGTCACGGCCAGCATCACTAAGATGAAGATCGCGGAGGCTTTCAGCCCCAGCATCCAGTCGCCGGTTCCCCACCCGAAATCCCGCAGCTTTTTTCTCAGGACAACCGTTACCAGGATTGCGGGAATTGCCGCGTACACGACGCCGGTGGCGACGAACCAGTACAGGAACTCGAACAGCTCGTAGAGGGGATGCGTGAAGTACTGCCCGTAGAACTCCCGGCGGAAAAACGCCCGGCCGCCGAAGTAAAAGGAAACCGTGACTAGGACGGCGGCGGAAACCAGCACGAAGGCCGGCTGAAACGGGGCCGAACGCGCCGACGCGAGGAACGCACGCACGGCCCCCCTGATCGAATGGTCGGAGTCCTTTGGCGACAAGCTACTCACAGTGCCCGAGATTCCGCGCGAGTATATCCAGCTTGTCGGAAAAGCCGATGCAGATAATCATGCTGCCTGGCTCGAGTATCGTTTCGGAGGAGGGATTGTACTCGAACTGGCCGTCCTTATCACGAATGGCGAGCACGATGATGTTCAGCTCGGAGCGGATGTTGGTTTCGCGCAGGGGTTTGTTCGCGTAGCGGCAGTTTTCCGTCACCTCCAGTTCCTCGATTTCCAGGTTCTCTTCCGTGGCGCTCGCGCTTTCATTCACCACTTCCATGAAATTGACCACGTGGGGCCGCAGCACGGCGTTGGCAAGGTAGTACCCGCCGATGTCGTAGGGAGAAATGACCTTGTCCGCTCCCGCCTGGAGCAGTTTCTGTGTCGAGTCGGTGTCGATGGCGCGGGCCACGATGCGTGTGCCGGGATTGAGGTGCCTCGCCGAAAGAATGGTATAAACGTTGTCCGCGTTGCTGGGAAGCGTGGCAACGATGGTCCTCGCCCGTTCGATGCCCGCCCGTTTCAGCGTATCATCATCCGACGCGTTGCCGAGCACGTACACCATCCCTTCGCGTTCGAGATCACCGACCAGCTCCTGATCGCGCTCCACGACGACGAAGGGCAGCGCGCGCTTCTTCAACGCGGCCGCCACTCTCCGCCCGATCCGCCCGTAGCCGCAGATGATCACGTGACCGGACAACTTTGCGATTTTCTTTTCCATGAGCTTTGCCCGAAATAAGATGGTATCAATGAGATAATCGACAGCCTGCGTGACGGAAAAGGCCACCGTGCCGATTCCCGCGACGATGAGAAAAATAGTAAACACCTTCCCCGCGTCGTGCAGCGGGCGCACCTCGGAATACCCGACCGTGGCCAGGGTGATCACCGTCATGAACAGCGCGTCGATGACCGCGTATCCCTCGATGATCACGTATCCTATCGTCCCTACCAGGAACAACGTCACCATCAGCCCCAACGCGATCTGGAGCTTTTTGAGGGAAGTCATGCCGTGCGTAATCCGTGAAAAATGAGAGACCGCTTAAAGCGTCGTGCCGACCGAGATGAAGTGCAGCGCCCGGCCGGAACCGCCCCAGGACGAGAAGGCATAGTCCACCCGGAAATCGCTGACCAGGATTCCCAGGCCGAAGGAGAATCCGCCCAGGCCGGAGGTGTTCGCCAATTTCAGATCCTGCCGCCGCTCGTTGTTGTAGCCGATGCGGGCCAGCAGGGCGGAACTCAACGTAAACTCCCCGCCGATGGAGAAATTGCTGAAATGCTGAAAGAAATTGTCCTGCGTTTCGGTCAACCGGTGGAAGTTCAGGCTCAGGTTCAACGGCAAGTGTTCCAGTTTCTTCGAGACGCCGATCTTTACGTCGAGGGGCAGGGAAAGGGATGTCGGGCCGTACGTGCTCAGGACGGCGCCCGCGTTCAACACGCTCGCGCCCACGACCATCATGTAATCCGGGAGCAGGTACAGCACGCCGAGGTCGAGGGCCAGGGCCGTGGAGCTGGCATCGGCGATCCCGGAATACACGAATTTCAGCGATCCGCCGTAGCGGAGATTTTCGTGGGAGTTTGCGTACGTGGCGGTAAGGGCCAGATCGCCGGCGGAGAAATCGGAGGCGGGGTTCCCGAGGATATCCGCGCCTTCGAAGGTCCCGTAGTTCAGGTACCGGACGCCACCACCTATCCAGCCGATGCCTTCAACGTCCTGGCCGTAGGAGGCGAAACCCGCGTTCACATCGAGCACGTGCTTCAGGAACCCAACCGACCCGGCAGGTTTTTCCAGCGTGCTGAGCCCGGCGGGATTGTAAAACATGACCGTTGGATCGTTCGTCATGGTGAGAAACGTATTGCCCATGCCCGCGGCCCTCGCGTTCATCTCGAGGAGCAGGAACCGGTACGTTGGCTCCTCGCTTTGGGCGCGCAACGTGATGACGGCACAGATAATCAGGGGGAGAGTGCAGAAAAAGGATTTCCGGAGATTCAGCATAGATAGCATAGATATATTCTAGATGGTTTGCGATACCACGAATGAATGTAGGAAGAACACCGCCGCTGTGCAAGACCAAAACGGGCACTGCAAGCGCGTCTCGTCCGAGGGTTTTGTTTTCGGCCTCATCTTTCCTAATTTATATTATACGCGAGCATCGAAATATACTCGTGCGCGCCGGTCATATTCAGCAACCCTAAAGGAAAAAGCTATGCAAAAAATCAAATCAGGCGACACCGTCCGGATTCATTACACCGGCCGCACGGATGACGGTACGGAATTCGATTCCTCCGTCGGTAAAGAGCCCCTGGAATTCACCGTCGGCGAGGGAGAGATCATTCCGGGCCTGGAAAAAGGTGTTATCGACATGGAATCGGGGGAAAAGAAAACCATCACCGTTCCCGCGGACGAAGCATACGGAATCTACAACGAGGAACTGCGCATCCCCGTCGCGCGTGACCTCCTCCCTCCCGACCTCGATCCGTTCATCGGGCTGGAACTGGTCATGAACATGCAGGACGGCAGCACGTTCCCGGTTCGTGTCGTGGAGGTCCAGGAAGCATCCATCACGGTTGACGCCAACCATCCCCTGGCGGGCGAAGACCTGACATTCGACGTGGAAGTAGTGGAAATCACCTCCCCGTAATCCCCCTGTCGCCCTTTCCCGGGCGATTCCCGAAACCAACAAGATTTTTCGTTACTCCTGATTCGCTGCGTTTGTTTTCCTTGGAAGAGGAAGCGAACGCAGCGTTTTTCCGTACTCGTCCACCAACCGCCGAACGACCTCGGCGGCAGGAAGGATTTCCCTGATTATGGAAATACCCTGCCCCGCTTCGAACATGCCTTCTTCCCAGTCGCCCTCGAAGATGCCCTTGCGCTCCCTCTTGCTTCCGAGCAACGCGACCTGTTCATCGCGGGAGGCGCCCGAGAGCTCCGCCTTGAGCGCCTTCAACGCAAAGGGATTCTTCAACATTCGCACCGGCGTGACGCGCTTCAACGTGATGACCGTATCGCCTCCGCGCGCTTCCACGACCCGCCGCTTGTACTCCCCGGACGCCGACGATTCCGGCGTAGCAGCGAAGCGCGTCCCGACCTGCACGCCTTCCGCGCCAAGAGCGAACGCCGCCACCATTCCCCGCCCGTCCGCGATGCCACCCGCGGCTATCACCGGGATATCAAGCGCATCCACGATCTCCGGAACCAGGCACATCGTGGTTATCTCGTCCACCCCGTCGTGGCCGCCGGCCTCGAAACCTTCCGCCACCACCGCGTCGCACCCCGCTTCCCCGGCTTTCAACGCGAACTTGAGCGCGGGCACAACGTGGGCTACTACGCACCCCGCCTCCTGGAATCGCCGCGTGAATTTGCCCGGGTGGCCGGCGGACGTGAAGATGATGCGCACTCCCTCGTCGAGTATGACGTCAACGAGGTTCTCGACGTCCTCCCGCATGAGCGGCAGGTTTACTCCGAACGGCATGTCCGTCCCGCTTCGACAGTCGCGAATATGCTGCCTGAGCAGTTCCGGTTTCATCGACCCGGCCCCGATCAGGCCCAAGCCCCCGGCGTTCGAAACAGCGGCCGCCAGCTTGTGACCGGACACCCAGATCATGCCGCCCTGGATTACCGGGTAGCGGATCCCGAACAGCTCGGTGACGCGGGTTGGGATCGACTCGATCAAAAGTCCTCGAAGTAGCTTATGGTGAGAGCGCTGTAGATGTTCTGCATCCTCCAGGCGCGCGTCCAGATGTCGTAATTGTTTAAAACAACGCGGACGCCGCCGATAGGAGTCGTGGACATGTACACGTCGTAGCTGTTTATCCCGAAGGTATTAAGCGCCGCGTTCGCCATCGGGCCGCCGCCGGAGCGCTGGTCGTTGTTCTCATCGAAACACACCAGCATCATGGTATTGGAGCCCGTGGCGTTCGACCCGGGAGGCGGACAGGTATTATCGTTGACCACGTTGACGTTGTCCACGAACACCTTGTCGCGTCCGCTATACATCGCGCGGAACGGCGAGTACACGACCTGGATCGAATTGCCGGGTTCCCAGTTGAGAGCGGAGCGGAACGCCTCCAGCCTCTGGCTGCCGCCCGTCTGCGGGATCATGCGTACACGCAGCACCATGACCGTATCCCGCCAGGGGCGATGGTATTGATGGGTGGTGTAGTACCCCGGCGCACTGACCTCGATCTCGAAGTTGAAGACACCCTTGTTGACCTCCGCCGGTCCAAAGGTGCCGTCGGCGTTGACCGTCACCAGGCCCGGGCCGCCGGTAAACCTGGCTCCGTCCGTCGTCCGCGAGAAGAATATCTTCATGGTCGCGTTGGGAACAGGTTTATTGTCGAAGTAAGTAATGACCTTCCCGCTGATAGTCATAACGCCGTGGTAGGGGATGGAATTGACGGTCGCGCTTTCCCCGGTAAAGAACTTGAAAATCGGCTTGAAGACCTTGAGATCGGCGAGAAGCTCCTGGTGGTCGAGGTCACTGACCTGGACGTTATCCGCCCCGGTCATGGAACCCACGTCGGGATTTCCCCGCTGTGTCGCGTCCTGGCCGTTGCTCCGCACCGTGAGGAACTTCACGGGGTCGGGGGTCAGCGTGCCGTTCAAGGTCAGGCTCTGATCGATGACACCACCGAGAAAAGCCACGTGCGCGACCTTGTCCACGCCGCCCAGCCGTGTGATGTAGTACTGCACGGCGGTGGCGCCCTTCGAATGCGCGATGATGTCCACGCGGTCGGAGCCGGTTTCTCGCAGCACGGATTCCACGAACGTTTTCACCTGGTTCCCCAGCTCCGGGCCGGATTCATTGCCCGATGAAAAATCGAAGTCGAGCGCGTGCAGGCTGCCCTGGAGGTACCCGTTCATCCTGAAGTAACTGGTCATGGGCATCCAGCTGTCGGCCGCCGCCAGCTCGCCATGAACGAAGACAATCGGTTTTATTCCCGGGATCGTCGTGCCGCCGCCGGTTTTTTTCGTAAATGTCACCGCCGCGGGTGGAGAGGCGTTGCCCGCCGCGTCGTACGCCCTCGCCTCCAGACTGTGCTCCCCGTCCTGGAGCGAGGCAATAATAATCGTGGCTTCCCAGGGCGCCGAGCTCAACTCGCGTGTCAGGGCGCCGTTATCAATCGAGAGCGTGACCTTGGTGACGCCCACGTTATCCGACACCGAGAGTTTCACGATAAGGGTATCGGAGAACGTCTCGTTCGAGGACGGCGAAGAAATGGACAGCGTTGGGGCCTCGGTGTCTTCCTCCACCGGCGTCACCGGCGGCTCGGAATTATCTGAACACCCAACCAACAGCATGCCTGCGAGAACAAAGGTGATGAGTTCCCTCGGGATCGTCAATCGCATAAAACAACTCCTTGTCTTTGTAAAGCATCGCCACGCGCCGTAGAGAAACGCGCGCGCATGATATGATTATGAAAAGATACACCGCATAAACGGGAAAGACGTGCCGCTCTCCTGTTCCTCCCTGCTGTGCTGCGTATGTTATGTATCACGGTGAAAAGAAAACGTCAAAAAGAAAACGTTAAAATGAACCGGACAATCTATGTACAATGTGCTGAAAACCGCCTGCGTACGCAAGCATCCCGACGCGCGTCACTCGACACCGTGCCCGGATCGATACGTGGGACGTGGTCAGTCTCTTCGTTCAATAATGACG
>JAJRXL010000371.1 GCA_024276335.1 Bacteroidota bacterium | reverse complement strand
TCGCGGGCATCGCCGCGACCAGGAGCAAAACAAGGAGTATGTTTCGCGCAAGTATGGAAATGAAGGTTTCTGTATGCGATGTCGTCATGTCAGTGTTCGGAATCACGATTGATGTACGAGTTTCTTTCACTGTTCGCGCGTGCGATTGTTCCCCCGCATGGAACAAGTTACGACCTGGATTCGTCATGTCAAGTCGAATGGAAATCCTCATCGACGAGCTTCCATGCGGAGGCGGAGGGCGTTCATTTCCCAGGCGGCCAGGATGTACGCCGCCGCTCCCCTCCCGGTGCTGGGAATGCCTCCGTATGCACCGCCCGTGGCGGGATCGTACAGCTCCGGGACCTGGTCGTACAACCGGCGGGCCATGCGGGCAACGGCCGAGAACAGGCGTTCGGCGCTGTCCTTCATGCCCGCTCGCGCCGCCGCCGCGGCCAAGCGCAGCGTGATGAACGGGTGGGCGCGGCGATCGAACCAGTCGCCGTCGGGCCGGGCGAGGTACCAGGGACCGTCGTCCAGGCGGAAAGATTGTTCCAGGGCGTCGAACGTAAAGGTTCGTGCGGGAGAATCCTTCCGGAACAAGTCGAGGGAAATGCCGTCCACCAGGAGAGGGTCGAAAAGCCGGAGCTGGATGACGTCGAGGTCGTGGATGGACGTGGTATCCAGTGTCGCCGCCAGTGAATCGATAGCGGCGACGATGGCTTTCGCTCGACGCGCGTAGAGATAGCGTCGCAGGTCGTCGCGCATCAACGCGGCGTAAGCGGAAGCAATGCGCAAGGCGGCGGCGCTGTACAGCGACGTTACAACGTTGGGCCGCGTGCTCAAGGTCTTGTCCCAGCACCCGGCGTCGTTCGGCATGAGGTCGTTTTCCAGGCGGTACAACAACACGTCCGCGACTTGCCGGGACAGCATTTCCCAGTCTGGCGCGAGGAGGAGTGAGTCCGTGATTACGGCGTCCGGCTCGTACCGGCGCTGTTCGGCCTGCAGCCAACTGTCATAGGCGAGGATGGCCAGGGCAGTGCCGAGCATGGACAGCGGGGCCTGGGACGGATCTTTCCATTTGTATTCCCGGCCCGAGCCGTACCACTTTCCCGGTGTAACGCGATAGTTGAACCCGACGCCATAGTTCTCCCCGCCCACATTGACGAACCGGTACGTATCCCGTCCCGGCGTGAATGCGAAATCCAGCGCCCTGCGGGAACGCTCGGGAAACCCCGCCTTGGCCAGCGCCCAGGCGGAGAAGAAATGATCGATCGGCACCGCCCAGCGGCGGGAGGTCGGCGCGGCGGCGGATACGATTTGGCCGAAACCCAGGCCCACCTCCTGGTTCTGGGCTCCCAGGAGGAAGGTGACCGACTGGCGGTACAGGACTCGCTCCTGCTCGGTGAGCAGGTCGGGTACGCGCATCCGCGCCCGGACGGCTCCGGTTTCCATCATCTGGCGTTCCAGGCTGTAGGGCGGGACGAGAGCGCCCGGTTTTTCTTCCAGGAAACGATCGAGATCCCGCTGCGCGAGTTCGACGCAGCATCCGTTGTAGGCAATGACGAAGTAGTAATCGATGCTGGCTCCCGAGGATATGACGAACTCCCGGAACGCGAAGTTGGGCGTCAACAGGGTCATCTCCAGCCCGATGTTGTCCGCGTCCCACGAGGCGGGAAGCCGGAGCATGCCGACCAGTATTTTCAGGGTGGTTTGCGCGGGCAGGAACCAGAACGTCTGGCAGGTTGCCTCGTCGATCAGGAACGTGGACTGCGCGACGTTCGATTGCTCCAGGTACCGGTCTTCCACGGCGTCAATTTTGTCGATATGAATTATGCTCTTGCCCAGGCTGAACCGGAACCCTGCATGGGAGAGAATGTTTTCCGTGGGCAAGCCGGGATCGAGCTCGCTGTAAACGTGCGGGAACCACGCGGTGATCGCGTTCAACGAAGGCGAATATACCGCGACACCCGAGCCGTTCATGAGATGGAGATCATTCTGGACCGACAGGACCGGGTCCGGGCGGGCCAGGGCACGGTCGGCGTCGCGTTTGCGATAGATGCCCAGGACGGCGCCCCGGATGCCGCCCGAGTCGGCGCGGTCGTACACGCGGACGGCAAGCGAGTTGTATTCCTCGAGAAGGGAATCCGGAAGATCGTATACGCGGGGCGTGGCCCACTCGGAACGCGGCGCGGGTGGGAAGCTGCCGGTGGCGCCGATGGGAGCGCTGTTCAGGAATGTCTGGTCGGCGTCGTCCACCGCGCTCATGATAAGCACGAGCGAATCTTTCCTCTGCTCCGGTGTCAACCTGAACCGGAAACGGTACCACGCGACCCCATCCAGGTTTCCATAGCCGTGCCGTTCCCACGCCCCGGGCACGGGAATGAAATTCCATTCCAGGGATTCGTCGATGTACTTGCTCCGGAAAATAGGGTCGTCGCTCGGCATGAACGCCGCTTTCCCCCGCAAGTCCACGACGGCTTTCGGTCGAGACATCGATCCCCCTGTCCCCTTGTCTCCTTGTCTCCCAGTCTCGTCGTCTTCGTGCATCCTTGACGGTGGAACACCGAAAATATTCGCGTCCTTCCCTTCCCATACAGATTTCACTGCCCCTCCAAGCCCCGGGTAATGCATGTTGTCATGCACAAGGTTATCAAAGAAGAAGAAACGTCTCCTTGTCTCCTTGTCTCCTTGTCCCCTTGTCTCATAGTCTCTTTGTCTTTCTGTCTCGTAGTCCTCTTGTCCGCGTGCCGATGAAGCAGCGACGGCGGCAATCGGCGGCGCCAGTAGGTAGAGGCCGAAGAGGCAGTAGAGGATTGTGCGGTATGTCAGGATTCTCTTCGTTGTTGTCG